>JBOIGK010000597.1:0-1262 GCA_050742695.1 Advenella sp.
GTGAAAATGGCAAGCTCGGTGTCGGCGATGACACATAGCGAGCGTGGTTCAAAAAATGCCGCGAGTCGGTGACGCAACATACATCCTCTTGGGGTTGAATGATTTGAACGGGCCAGATCTTTTTATGTAAACAGCTGATTCGTTTGCTCTGGTCATTCATAACATTTTAAACTGACTCTCTTCTGATTTATCCAATTGCCGAGCAATCACAATGAATACGTCCCAATCTGCCCCGACAGCAGTTCGCACCCGGTTCGCGCCCTCTCCTACCGGCTATCTTCACCTGGGCGGTGCGCGCACCGCTCTATTTTCCTGGGCCTTTGCCCGCCACCACAACGGCACATTCGTGCTGCGTGTCGAAGATACCGACGTGCAGCGCTCTACACCGGAAGCGGTACAGGCCATTCTGGACGGCATGAAATGGCTGTCACTGGATGCAGACGAAGGCCCCTTCTATCAAATGCAGCGAATCGATCGCTATAAGCAGGTGCTGGCATCCATGCTGGAAGCGGGCACGGCCTACTACTGCTACAGCAGCCCGGAAGAAGTGGAGCAGATGCGCGAAACAGCCAAGGCGCAGGGGCGCAAGCCAAAATATGACGGCACCTGGCGACCGGAGCCTGGCAAAACCCTGCCTCCCGTGCCGGAAGGACGCAAGCCGGTTGTCAGGTTCCGCAATCCGCAGGAAGGCGCGGTGACCTGGAACGATATGCTCAAAGGCCCCATTTCAATCGACAATGCCGAGCTTGACGATCTGATAATTGCCCGCCCGGATGGCACGCCTACCTACAACTTCTGTGTGGTGGTAGACGATCACGATATGCAAATCACTCATGTGATCCGCGGAGACGACCACGTCAATAACACACCCCGCCAGATCAATATTCTGAAAGCGCTGGGCGCAACGGTACCGGAGTACGGGCATCTGCCGATGATTCTTGGCCCCGATGGCCAGAAACTGTCCAAGCGCCACGGTGCTGTCAGCGTCATGGAATATGATGCGCAGGGCTATCTGCCCGAAGCCATGATCAATTATCTGGCCCGATTGGGATGGAGTCATGGCGACCACGAACTGTTCACACGCGATCAATTCGTGCAGTGGTTTGACACGCGCAATCTGTCGAAGTCTGCCGCGCAATGGGACCCCAAGAAACTCAATTGGGTAAATGCGCACTACATCAGGGAACTGACCGACGATGCACTGGTCGCCCATGTTGCGCCGCGCATTGCCGCTCGCGGCGGCAACACGGCAGACCTGGATC
>JBOIGK010000598.1:0-3245 GCA_050742695.1 Advenella sp.
GTCCCATTCCCTGGGTCGGTTCGTCCAGCAGCATCAGTTCGGGTTCCATCGCCAGCGTTGTGGCGATTTCCAGCGCGCGCTTGCGGCCATAGGGCAGGCTGGAAGTAATGTGATCCTGGAAATCCAGCAGATCGACTTCTGCCAGAAGTGCGCGAGCCCGATCATTGAGCAGGTTCAGCGACGTATCGCTTTTCCAGAAATGAAACGAGGTGCCTTCTTCGCGCTGCAGCCCGATACGTACATTTTCAAGTACAGTCATATTCGGAAACACGGCGGAAATCTGAAAGGAACGGATAATACCCTTGCGTGCAATTTGTGCAGGCTTTTCAGATGTAATATTCTGGCCGTTGAAAAAAATCTCGCCCGATGTTGGCGTGATAAATTTTGTCAGCAGGTTAAAGCAGGTCGTTTTGCCCGCACCGTTAGGGCCGATAAGCGCATGGATGGACCCTCTTTCCACCTGCAGATCAACAGCATTTACCGCCACGAAACCAAGGAATTCCTTGGTCAGTTTCTTTGTCTCTAATATTAGATCTGTCATATTCTTGTCTTGTGAAACCCGCAAGAAAGCAGGTGGTTCACCCGCTGCTATTTGTAGCAGACAGTATGCTTACGAACACGTCAATTTGCTATTAGTGCTAACCATAGGTGAATCGCCGAAGACAATAATTGAGGACACAATACGGCAGATTTAGAGACGATTGGATAAAAAAAGCCTATTTTAGAAACATAGTCTGTCGCATAGGCGACAATTGTTTACGCTTCGAATCAGAAAAATAGTGAACGCGAAGATTCATTGCTTACACCCGCCTATCCCGCAGGCCAAGTCCTTTTCCTGGCCGGGCATGCCGTTTTTGGCAAAAGGCGCGCAGTTGATGGTCGCCAATTATTGCAATTGTCATATTTGATGTGACGCGCAGAGTCAGGCCGACAGACAACGCGCACTGGCCTTTTTTTGAGGCGTGCCACATGTGCATCAACGGCAGTTTTTTACAAATCCGCCTCTACCATGTGTCGCAGGCGTTCGAGCGCCCGATCCCAGCCTGCCGAGATGCCGTGCAGAAAGACTTGTGCTTCTTCCAGCCTTTGTGGTTTCAGCGCATAGCGTACTTCGCGACCATGCCTTTGGTGCTGCACCAGCCCGACCCCTTCCAGCACCTGCAAATGCTTGATGATGGCCTGGCGCGTAACATGCGCGTTCACGCAAAGGCGTGTGGCCGACTGCGCGCCTTGTTCAACCAGCCGCTGTACAAGGGCAAGCCGGGTGGCATCGCCAAGCGCAGAGAACACATCGGCAATGCGCTGGTCATCGGCGACGGTCTGATCAATCACGCTCGACATATTGCTTCACATTCCGGATCTGCGCTTCCCAGCCGCCCGTGTTCATCAGAAAAGCGCGTGCACGACGATGTGCCGGTACGTTGTCAAACCCGGATTCGGTAATCGTAAGCTGCGTGCCGTCTGCAACAGGCTCCAGGCGGAACTCGACCAGGGTGGTGGGCTCGTTGTGGGGATCGGTCTGGGCATCGATACCGAAAGGAATCCAGCGAAAGCTGAAGTATCGCTCCGGCTCAATCGTTTGCACCGTACAGAACGTCGTACTCTCTTGCGGCAGATTGACGGGCGCTGGTGTGACGCCGGCCTGGCGTTGATATTGCTGGATCACGGCTTCGTCCAATGGCCCGATGTATTTGCCCCGGACCGTCTCGGCCTCAATAAAGGGCCCTTCGAGCTCGACCCCGAACCACTGCCCGAACTCCTGCGCATCGGTGACGGCCCGCCACACCCGGGAGACGGGCGCGGCAAGCGTGACGCTTTTTTCGATCTGGTTTGAAGACATATGCTCCTCCTATTTATGTGCAACCATATGGTTGCACAAAGTGTAGAACAGGAAATCCCAATAAGCAACTGTTTTTTGCTGCGCCAATCGGGGCTGCGCAGGCCTGGCCCATCGGCAATGGGTGCAATGGCTTGTTCCGGCCTGCCCTCGTTTAACACAAGAGACAATGACCGATTGATTTGCGTTTCCCCATTTGCATTGCCCCGCTATCGGCGCTTGCCACAGGGGGTTATCAAAATGAAAAAGCCTGCCTTTCGGATTTAACGATAGGCATTCATGGCGTTTGCCGACATACTACCGGGCAAACTGATTCGCGTGCCTCATTGTGCGCCCACGCCCCCAATACGGAGACACCCCTATGAAAATGCCCCCCCTAAAACTTGCAGCCACAATGGCCTTGCTGGTTACCCCCGCTCTGGCCGCAGCTGCCGATTATCCGCAACGTCCCATTTCATTGATCGTGCCTTTTGCCGCTGGCGGCCCGACCGATGTTGTCGCCCGCTCCCTTGCCAATGAAATGGGCAAGGTGCTCAAGCAGACCGTGGTGGTGGAAAACAGGACCGGTGCCGGTGGCACACTGGCGGCCGGCTACGTCGCTGCTGCCAAGCCTGATGGTTACACGATTTTCCTGCACCACACCGGCATGGCAACGGCCCCCGCCATGTACAGCAAATTGCGCTATGACCCGCTACAGAGCTTTGAATATATTGGCGAAGTGGTCGATGTCCCCATGACGCTGATGGCGCGCGCAGATCTGCCGCCGAACAATTTTAAAGAGTTTGTTGATTATGCCAAAGCCAACGGCGACAAGATCAATCTGGCTAATGCCGGCCCCGGCGCGGTCTCCCAGCTTTGTGGTTCGCTGTTGCAACAAGCTATGGGCGTCAAATTTACCACCGTCCCCTTCCAGGGCACCGGCCCCGCCATGACGGCATTGATGGGCAAGCAGGTTGATGTGCTGTGTGACCAAACCACACAAACCCTGCCGCATATCAAGGCAAAGGACCTGAAATTCTACGGCGTGACTACACCCGAGCGGATCAAGCAGTTACCCGATGCGCCAACATTGGACGAACAGGGGCTCAAGGGATTCGACGTCAAAGTGTGGCATGGCCTGTATGCGCCTAAAGGCACGCCCAAGCAAGCCGTAGACAAATTGAACGCGTCTCTGAAGGTAGCTCTCAAAGCGCCCGCGTTTGTGCAACGGATGGAGCAACTGGGCGCCCAAATCGTGAGCCAAGAGCGTCAGACCCCCGAGTCGCTGCATAAATGGCTGGCCGCGGAAGTGGCCAAGTGGGGCCCTATCCTGAAAGCGGAAAACATCAGCATCAACTAAATTGCATTGTTTTTAGGGCCGGTGGCATTGACCGCCGGATTGACGCCTGTGAAGCCCGGCCTTCACAGG
>JBOIGK010000599.1:0-3164 GCA_050742695.1 Advenella sp.
AGTTGCACCAGCGCGTAGGCGTGGTGCTGGGCTCCAAAAACGAAGTGGCTCGGGTTAAGGACTACTGCGCCGGATCAAAGTGATTTAACCGGATTGCATCTATTTCCTGCATGATCTGGCTGTCCAGCTTAAATCCGCTGACAGCCAGATTTTCTTTAAGCTGATCCGTTGTCCTGACCCCGATAATGGTGCTGGCGACCTGCCATTTGGTATTACAAAAGCCAAGCGCCAACTGCACCGGCGTCAATTGGTGCTTGCGGGCAAGCGCATTATATACACGCGCTGCTTCCAGCGAAGCTGCACGGCCCCAGCGTTGCTTGCGCACCGACTCGTACAGGGTGATCCTGGCGTCTGCTGGCGCCTGTTCCCCGGTCGTACCAGACTCATCATATTTTCCGGTAAGCAAGCCATAACCCAGTGGTGAATAGGCCAGTAGCGATACATCTTCATGATGACACGTCTCGTCCAGTCCGTTTTCGTAGGAACGATTCAGCAAGCAGAACGGGTTTTGTACGGTAGCCACTCTTGGCAAATTTTCAGCCTGGGCAATACGGATGAACTCGCTAACCCCATAAGGGGTTTCATTGGACAAGCCAACATAGCGGATTTTCCCCTCTCGTACCAGCCTGTCCATGGCCCGCAGTTGTTCTTCAATGCTGCTTTGGTCAGGATTGGTTTTATCCGGATCGAAATAGCGATTGCCAAATGCGGGCACCGGTCGGGCCGGCCAGTGAATCTGATACAGGTCAATGTAATCGGTCTGCAGGCGTTTCAGACTGCCTTCGCAGGAGCGGATAATATCGGCCGCTGTCAGGCCTTCACCGTCACGCACCCAGGGCATGCCGCGCGACGGCCCGGCAACCTTACTGGCCAGCACGATTGACTGGCGCGCTTGCGAGCGGCGGCTGAACCAGTTACCAATGATTGTCTCGGTCGCGCCATAGGTTTGTTCACGGGTCGGCACGGCGTACATTTCAGCCGTATCCAGAAAATTGACACCCTGCTCGACAGCCAGATCCAATATTTCAAATGCAATAGGCTCGCTAACCTGTTCGCCGAACGTCATCGTGCCCAGGCAAATGTCAGTCACTTCCAGATCACTTTTCCCCAACTTTACTTTCTGCATAACCATCCTTCGCAATTAAGAGAACTTGTCCGATTGTAATGCGACTTCGATGCAGCAAAAGTTTTGAACTTATAATCAGAATATCTATCTCCCAGCGAAAGCAACATGAATACGCCCCCCACCAGAGAAATCCATCAGGTTCTGACGCCGGAAACCATCCAGATGCTGGTGCTGATCGCGGAAAAAGGTAGTTTTGCCGCAGCCGCACGCGAATTGAACCTGGTGCCCAGCGCCCTGACCTATCGCGTCAGGCAGGTTGAAGATGCGCTGGACGTCCTGCTGTTTGACCGCAAGTCCCGACATGCCACGCTAACGCCCGCTGGCAGGGAGCTGATTGACGAGGGACGGCAATTGCTCAATTCGGTGGAACAGATTGCCCACCGCGTCAAGCGCATTGCCACCGGCTGGGAACCGCTGCTGACCATCAGCGCGGACACGATCGTGTCGCGCAAAGTGCTGTTTGAACTGTGTGAGAAATTTTTCGCACTCAATGTGCCTACGCAATTACGTATTCGCGAAGAGGTACTGGATGGCACGTGGGAAACCTTAATCGCCGGCCATTCGGATCTGGCCATTGGTGTGAGCAGTACCTTGCAAAGCTCGGACATTCATTCGCTGCCGCTCAGCAAAATTTCATTTGTATTTGTCGTATCGCCCCAGCATCCGCTGGCCACTGCGCCTGAACCACTGGAAGAGCAACTGATCGCCCAATACCAGTCTGTGGCTGCCGCAGATTCGGCAAGATATGCGCGCCGTATTTCCTATGGTGTGCAGGCGATGCAAAGAGTTTTTACCGTACCCAATCTGCATGCCAAGGTGCTGGCCCATCGAATGGGCCTGGGCTGCGGTTTTCTACCTTATTCTCACGCCAAGCCTTACCTGGAAACCGGTGAACTGATTATCAAAAAAGTGGCAGCCTGCCCGCGGGTCGTGCAAAGCAATTATGCGTGGCGCAAGCCTGCTCATGGCCGCGCCGTCGGCAAAGGCCTGCATTGGTGGCTGACCGAACTGGAGAGCGAAGAAACCCGCCAGGCGCTGATGGGCGACGAGTAAGCGAGAAAGCAGGCCTTGTTACCAGGGCCCGCTGCCAGAAACCCGCCCCGTCTTGATCCCGCTTAGTCCAGCGTGATCACTGTTGCGCCCGTCGTTTTACGCGAGGCCAGCGCTTGATGCGCTTCTCCCACGTCTTCCAGACTGTAGCGCTGATCGATCTGCACCTTGATTTTCTTGCTGCGGATCATATCAAACAACTCATCGGAAGCGGCTTTGAGTTTTTCAGCGGTATCTACGTGTGGACCAAGAGTCGGCCGGGTCACGTACAATGCCCCCTTGCTGGCCAGAATGCCCAGATTGACCCCGGTCACAGCCCCGGATGCGTTGCCGAAACTGACCATCAGGCCACGCGGCTGCAGGCAGTCCAGAGAACGCTCCCAGGTATCTTTGCCCACGCCATCATAGACCACCGGCACTTTCTTGCCATTGGTCAGCGACAGCACGCGTTCGACCACGTCTTCCTTGCTGTAGTCAATGGTTGCCCATGCGCCGTGCGCCAGGGCAATATCCGATTTCTCGGGACTGGAAACCGTGCCGATCAGTTTGACGCCAAGGGCCCGGGCCCACTGGCAGGCAATCAGGCCGACGCCCCCTGCCGCAGCATGAAACAGAATCGTTTCATGTCCCTGCAGCCGGTATGTTTGCCGGAACAGATATTGCACGGTCAGTCCCTTGAGCATCACGGCCGCCGCCTCATCGAACGACAGAAAGTCCGGAATCTTGAGCACGTTGACCGCAGGCACATTGCGCAGCTCGGCATACGCACCGATAGGGCTTTGCCCGTATGCGACGCGATCGCCCTTTTTCAGATGCGTAACGCGGCTGCCGACGGCCTCGACGATACCGGCGGCTTCAAAGCCCAGTCCGTGCGGCAGCGGCTGCGCATAAAGGCCTGTTCGAAAATAAATATCGATAAAATTAAGGCCGATCGCCTTTTGCGCGATCTGCACTTCATTATCGGCCGGAGCGCCGACCTCTTCAGTAA
>JBOIGK010000600.1:0-3931 GCA_050742695.1 Advenella sp.
TTTCCGTATCAAATCTGTCTTTGGCAGTCGGTGCCGCCGGCAGGCAAATCGTCAAGAGCGTTTCCTTTGATATCTCTGCTGGTGAAATGGTCGGGATTGTAGGTGAGTCCGGTAGCGGTAAAACACAAGCAGCACGCGCCATACTTGGACTGACCCCGCCGCCTCTGGTTCGCACCGAAGGCAGCATCTGCTTCGAAGGGCAGGAGTTGACAACCATGCCTGCACGTCGGCTGAGGGCATTGCGAGGCGCGCGCATCGGCATGGTGTTTCAGGAACCGATGACGTCGCTCAATCCCTCCATGACCGTGGGAAAACAATTGAACGAAGGCCTTGCGCTGCACCGACGCAAACTCGGCAGCGCCGAGCGCCGCGAGCGCATTCTGAACATGCTGGAACGGGTCGGCATTCAGGATCCGAACGCTGCCATGCAGGCGTGGCCTCATGAATTTTCCGGCGGCATGCGCCAGCGCATCATGCTGGCCTCGGTTATGCTGCTGGAACCGGCATTGCTGATCGCCGACGAACCCACCACGGCGCTTGATGCTGTCGTCCAGCGCGACGTCCTTGAGCTGATGACGGCCATGACACGCGAGCACAATACGGCTGTGCTGATGATCAGTCACGATCTGCCGATGGTTGCCCGCTACACCGAAAGAATCATTGTCATGCAACACGGCAATGTGGTCGAGTCCGGCCCGACGGAAACCCTGCTGGCAAGGCCTGAGCACCCGTATACCCGCAAGCTGCTTGCCGCCATCCCCCACCGTACCCAGGCGCGCGAGGCATCGAATGAAAAGCCGCTGGTTCAGGTTCGGAACCTGATTATTGATTATCCCGGCAAGCGTCGCCTGTTTTCGCGCGGGACAGCAAAGCGCGCCCTCAAGGGAATCAGCCTGAATGTACATCCAGGCGAAGTGGTCGCAGTCGTGGGCGGCTCGGGTTCAGGAAAAACGACACTGGGACGTGCCATTGCAGGCCTGCTGCGGCCCACCTCCGGCCAGATTTTGTTCGACGGGCAGCCCATAGACAAAACCAATGCGGTCTGGAATGATTATCGCCTGAATTGCCAAATGGTTTTTCAGGACCCCTATTCTTCGCTGAATCCACGCATGACGGTCGGGCAACTTGTCGGTGAGGGGCTGCGCCACGTCGGCAGCATGAGCCCTCAACACTGCCGGGAGCGAATCCAGTCGGTGCTGGAAGAAGTCGGACTGGAGGCACAGTATGCAGCACGATACCCTCATGAATTGTCGGGCGGTCAGCGCCAGCGGGTGGCCATTGCGCGGGCAATTGTGCGACGACCATCGTTCATTATTGCAGATGAACCGGTCTCTGCCCTGGATGTCACGGTGCGGGCACAGGTACTGGCTCTGTTCGCCGAACTGCAGAGCAAGTATGGTTTTTCATGCCTTTTCATCAGCCATGATCTGGGCGTGGTCGAACAGGTGGCCGACCGGGTTGTCGTGATGCATCACGGTGATATTCTTGAGCAGGGAACCCGCGACGCCATTTTTGACGCCCCCGCACATGACTATACAAAAACGCTATTATCTGCCATCCCTGCCCTGGAGGTCACCGAACAGGGCGGCGTTAAACTAAAATGGCGGTTTGCGCGGCAAAGCACGTGAATGTCCGGCTTGGCAAATGGCCGACAAGACAAATAAAATGCCGCAACAGGCTTTGATTGGAGTTTTTCATGTCGCAACGTTCCACGTCTTCTACCCGACTTGCAGATGACATTGCATCTGACATACACAGCGGCAAGCTCGGCCCAGGTAGCTGGCTCAAGCAGGTTGATATTCAGGAGCGTTATGGCGCAACCCGGCTCGATGTGAGAAAGGCACTGGACCAACTGGTCATCAAGCGCCTGATCGAACATATCCCCAATCGGGGCTATCACGTTCATGTCCCGGACCCAGTCCGACTCGACGAAATTCGCGATGTCCGGATATTGCTGGAGTGCGGCGCACTGGAAGACCTCATCCAACATATCACGCCCAAACAGATCAAGCACATCCGGGAGCTGGCCAAAAAATTCGACATGCTGATTTCTACCGGCACCCTGCTGGAGCAATACGCTGCCAATCAGACGTTTCACCATGCAGTCTATGACTTGTGCAAAAACCGCGAGCTGGTACGCCTGATTCATGAAATCAAGACCGGAACGCCTGCCGCCCCCACCACACAATGGATCAATCATGCACGTGTCCAGCAATCGGCCAAGGAACACTTCGATCTGATAGACGCACTAAGCAAACATGATCTGGCCCAGGCCCAGGCAGTTGTTCGACAGCATATCCAGCAGTCCGAGCGCACCTGAGCACGCATGATTACCCTCGAATAAGGGTAACTACGAGGTGACGAGGTTGGCATGATGCGGCAAAATTTGTTAAATATTGGCGCCAATATTATTTGAAAAATAATTCACTATTCAAGGAAAATTCCTGTGAACACACTCCCTGCCCTGCGGCTGACTGCCCTGCTGGCTACTTTGATCGCCCTTCCCGCTGCTGTCTACGCAAAACCGGTAGTGGTTGCACAGCCCGCAGACATACGCTCGACCAACCCCGGCGTAAACCGGGACAACACAACTGATGGCGTCATTCTGAATGTAGTGGAAGGACTGGTCGGATATAAAGCCAATGGCAGTGTCGGCCCCTTGTTGGCAAAAAAAATCGATATTTCCGACGATGGCCTGACCTATACGTTCACGTTGCGGGATAACGTCAAATTCCACAATGGCCAACCCATGACGTCGGCAGATGTGCTGTGGAGCTGGAACCGCTATATGGACCCTAAAACGGGTTGGCGTTGCCTGGGCGAATTCGATGGCCGCAACGGCCTGAAGGTGACCGAGGCCTCTGCGCCGGATCCCAAAACGTTTGTCATGAAAACCGACAAGGCATCTGCCGTATTTCTCGACACATTGGCAAGAACCGATTGCGCGGGGGCCGCCGTCATTCATCGCGATTCGGTCAAGCCCGACGGCACCTGGGACAAACCCATAGGCACCGGGCCCTACATGTTCGATTCGTGGAAAAGAAGTCAATTTGTCACTCTCAAAAAATTTGCTGGCTACGCGTCGCCTGAAGGAGATAAGGCCGACGGCTATCTGGGCAAAAAAGTTGCAGTCAATGATGAGGTGAAATTTCTTGTCGTACCGGATCCGTCTACCGCAAGAGCAGGCCTGCAATCGGGCGCGATCGATGCTTCCCAGGTGACCTTTTCCGACTACAAGGAACTCAACGACAATCCTGATATCGCGGTGATCCTGCCACAAGAGGCCAGCAAACACACACTGTTGTTCCAGACACGCGATCCGGTATTGAAGAACAAGAAATTGCGCCAGGCAATCGCCGCGTCCCTGGATATCCCGCAAATCGTGATGGCAGCCAGTGAGAATCTGGTCAAAGCATCGAACAATTCGGCCATTCCCGCGACCTCCGCTTTCCACGACGATGCACAGAACAAGGGCTACAAGTACGATCCGGAAAAAGCACGCAAACTGCTTGCCGAATCGGGCTACAAGGGGGAGAAAATTGTCATTTATGCGAACAAACGGGCCCATGTCCCCAGCTACCAGGTCGCCGTGATGGCGCAGGCCATGATGCAGGCCGCCGGGATCAACGCACAGATTGAAGTGCTGGAGTGGGCAACGCAGCTGGACCGCTATAACCGCGGCAATTATCAAATGAGCTCATTCAGCTACTCTGCGCGCATGGACCCCTCTCTGAGCTACGAACAATTCTCAGGTAACAAGGACAAACAGCCGCGCAAGGTCTGGGACAACCCGGAAGCAGAAAAACTGATCAGCGCCAGCTTTGATGAGTTCGATGATCAGAAGCGTCAGCAGATTTTTGACCAGTTGCACGAAAAAATGCTGGATGACACGCCCTTGATTATTCTGTTCAATGGCGCGACCGCCTGGGGG
>JBOIGK010000601.1:0-4122 GCA_050742695.1 Advenella sp.
CGGCGCTGGAAAACATTATTGAAGCGCCCATTCATGTGCTGGGCGTACCGAAGGCCGAAGCCATCGAGCGTGCGCGGCAATACCTGAACAAGGTGGGCCTGCCGCCGGCCGTGGAAAATCAATATCCCTCCCAGATGTCCGGCGGCCAGCAGCAGCGCGTGGCCATTGCCCGTGCGCTGGCCATGGAACCAGAGGTGATGCTGTTTGATGAACCCACCTCGGCGCTGGACCCTGAGCTGGTCGGAGAGGTGCTGCGCGTCATGCAGAAGCTGGCCGAAGAAGGGCGGACCATGATTGTGGTGACTCATGAAATGGGCTTTGCCCGCAACCTGGCCAGCCACGTCATGTTTCTGCATCAGGGTACGGTCGAAGAAGAAGGCCCGCCCGATGAGGTCTTCGGCAATACACGTAGCCCACGCCTGCAGCAGTTCCTGTCCGGAAACCTGAAGTAATGCGGGGCTGCCGCGCCGCTACCGGGCGTGTTTTGGTTGCTTGTGTTTTTCCCTTGCCCTTGCGCCCTCACGCAGGAGACTGCCAATGAGCGTGCTGACCATTATTGCCTTATTGTGCCTGGGGGCCTTTGGCGGTTTCATGGCCGGTCTGCTGGGAGTGGGCGGGGGTATGGTGCTGGTGCCTTTTCTGACCCTGCTGTTTGGCGCCTCCCTGATGTCGCCCGATCTTGCGGTTCATTCGGCCATCGCGACCAGCATGGGCATGATCCTTTTTACATCGATCTCCAGCATGCGAGCGCACCATCGGCAGGGTGCGGTCCTGTGGTCGGTGGTCTTTACGCTGGCCCCGGGTATCCTGCTTGGCGGTCTGCTCTCTGGCGGCGCGGTATTTGCCTATTTGCATGGCGCTGCGCTGTCGTTGTTTTTCGCGCTGTTTGTTGGCTACTCGGGCGTGAACATGTTGCGCAATAAAAAGCCCAAACCGTCCCGGCAACTGCCCGGCATGGTGGGACGCACAGCAGCCGGTACCGGCATCGGATTCATTTCCGGGCTGGTCGGCGCCGGTGGCGGGTTTTTGTCGGTCCCTTTCATGGTCTGGTGCAATGTGCCCCTGCGTAACGCGGTTGCAACCTCGGCCGCGCTGGGGTTTCCTATCGCGCTGGCCAATAGCGTAGGCTACATATTGTCGGGCATCCGCGAAGTGGGGGTGCGCGACGGCATGCTGGGCTATGTTTACTGGCCAGCCCTCATCTTGCTGGTTATTATGAGTGTGTTATTGGCGCCGGTAGGCGCACGCATGGCACACACCTTGCCGGTAGACAAACTGCGCAAGGTCTTTGCAGGCCTGTTGTTTGCGCTGGCAGCCTATATGCTGTTCAAGGCGCTGCAGCAATTTGGTGTGTTTAGCGGGTAACAGCGTCGCGCCTGCACTGGCCGCTGCGCCCTAAGGACACGGGCCGTATGGCCTTTTATAGGTGTGATGGGTAGTACAGGCCTGAGGGGTCTGGTGGGCCTTATGGGCGCGGTGGGCGAAATACTTGCGGGTCGTCGTAGAAATCCGGGTTTTCGCTGGCGGCATCCCAGCCAGGAATGCCCATGACCGGCAAGGGGCAGTGTGGCTTGACCTGCAATTGTTCTTCGGTCAGCAGGTTTGTTAACGTCTGCGCCATTACTTCGTCGATAGCACCGGCGGGCGTATCCGACGGGATGCGTATTACATTTGCCGTGATTGCCTTGTAAGGATGCACGCATTTTTCCAGCAGGGCATGGCCGATAATGGCAATTTGCGTCTGCTGCCACAAGGCGCGTTCCTTGATAAAAGCGCGGCGCCAATCCCGTTGCTCAATCGCATCCCATAAGTCGGATGGCGCTTGCAGAAACAGGCCGCCCTCGTCAAGCAGGGTGATCGTATCGCGAACCACGCCGCGTCGCTGGCCCACGCCCTGGCGCAGAATCTGTTGGCACTGGATCTTATTGAACAGGGTTTTTACTTTGGGAAACCGGAACCAGCACAGTCCGTTGAGAAAATCATGCAAATTGTCACGCGTCGGGCACATACCGTTTTGTCCGATGAACTGCTCATAAGCAATGCCGGCAGGAAGTGCAGACTGGCTGGTAAAGCGGACGGGGCACGCTGCCGGCGCCAGTGCATTGAGCAATAGCGCTACCGGCATGGGTGAGTTCATGGCCGTTTCTGCCCCAGGGGCCGTGTCCCAATGTGCGGGATCCGGCAGCCAGGCGCGCAAAGGCGACCACCATGGACGTGTCATGTCCAGCCCGGACAGCACATCAACAATCATGCAATGCGACCTTACATCCGTTTGTTGTCATGGCGAACTCACTTGAATGTAATGGCCGGCTCGGTATCACCCCAGGGCATCAGCGGCACTACGGAAATGCTGTTGTAGGGCGAGCCGTCGATCAGTTTTTCACTGACAACCAGATAGATCAGGGATTTGTTTTCAGTGTCGATCAG
Source organism: Advenella sp. (assembly GCA_050742695.1). GTDB lineage: Bacteria > Pseudomonadota > Gammaproteobacteria > Burkholderiales > Burkholderiaceae_B > Advenella. The sequence continues at coordinate 2,428 of JBOIGK010000601.1, forward strand.
GCGCGAGACATTGAGTCCCTTGAACAGAAAGCTCATGCGCTGGGTAAACACGTCTTCCTGTACCTTGCGCACAGGCTGCGCAGCTTTCAGCGGGCCTGTCTGGCGGCACGACAACGCGAAACGCGATGGGTTTTCTGCAAAACCCAGTGCACCGGATACACCGCCGGTTTTGGCGTAGGACAAATGGCAGGTCACACCTTCGATCTGCGGATCGCTGAAAGACTGTACGCAGACCTTGTCGTTGTTGACGATACGCCAGGTGGTGCTGACGCAGCCAATATCAGCGGCGGCGGCAGTGGCAGGAGCAGCGATGCTCAGTAGTGCGGCGCAGGCAGCAAGCGCGGGAAAGAATTGTTTCATGATGCTCATGATACCTAAGGGAATAAGTTGAATGTCGGCAAAGAGTTTACACCCAATCGGGTGCTGCCGGATGGTTGCCGGGCAAACCCCGGGTGGCAGGCGAAAATCGCCGGCGCGTCCGCTGCCAAATGCGACTACAATAGTCCGGTCCGGTAGGTGGCCGCCTCCGGAACGGCAGGCGATACGACATCTTGCCTGCATTGAGCCCGCTTGGGCAGAACCGCTTACCTATTATCCTATGGAAAAACTACGTATTGATAAATGGCTCTGGGCCGCCCGTTTTTACAAGACGCGTTCGCTGGCGGCTACTGAAATAGGCAAAGGCCGCGTGCTGGTCAATGACCAGCCGGTCAAGCCGGCGCGTGAAGTGACCTCGGGCGACCTGGTTGCCGTCCGACGTGATCAGACCACGATCACTGTTCAGGTGCTGGCGTTATCAGCCATACGTGGCCCGGCGCCCGTTGCACGCACGCTTTATGAAGAGACCGAAGCGAGCCGGCTGGCGCGCGAGGCCGCGCAGGAACAGCGGCGGCTGGCCGGCGAGCCCGCCCTTAGTCTTGAGCATGGTCGTCCGACAAAGCGAGATCGCCGTCAGCTGGAACAGGTGAAAAAGGGTGGCGACTGGTAAGCACTGCCAAATCTGCACGGGGCAATAAAACAGATTGTAATAAGGGGTTAAACAGCGGCACCAACACCTATCAATTTGTTGCGGATGATTTTACAATCGTGTTCAATCCATTGACACCCAGCCTTTACAACGGGAGTTTTCTCAGGTTGTTCAGGATATACATCTAAAAAAATTGAGGAGTACAGACATGTTGTTCGACAAAAGAATAAGCCGGCTTGCGCTGTCGGCAATCTGCATCAGTGTCGCATTGGCGCTTGGCGCCGGCCAGGTCACGGCGCAGGAAGCCCCCGCTGCTGCGAGCACCGTCAACCTGCCGGCACCGCCTACCATCAAGTATGACTACGATATGGATATTTTCCATCCGGTCAGCGCCAAAAACGGTATGGTGGCATCCGAACAGCGTCTGGCCTCTGAGATCGGACTGGAAATTCTTAAAAAAGGTGGCAATGCGGTCGACGCAGCGGTGGCAGTGGGCTTTGCCCTGGCCGTGGCATTGCCCAATGCGGGCAACGTGGGTGGTGGCGGTTTTATGATGGTGCACGACGCCAAATCGGGCAAGACCATTGCGCTTGATTTTCGGGAAATGGCCCCGTCAAAGGCCGGCCGCGACATGTATCTGGATGACAAGGGCCAGGTCATCAATAATAAATCGCTGTATACCCACTTTGCCGTTGGCGTACCGGGTACGGTCAAAGGGATGGAGCATG
>JBOIGK010000602.1:0-2453 GCA_050742695.1 Advenella sp.
GCCTACCTCCACGCCCGCGGTAAAAGTGGATGCGGTCAAGCGCCTGGGCGGCGAAGCGGTGCTGCACGGCGACTCGTACAGCGACGCCTATGAATTTGCCTGCACCCTTGAGAAAAAGGAAAAACTCACGTTCGTGCATCCATTTGACGATCCTGATGTCATTGCCGGCCAAGGCACCGTTGCCATGGAAATCCTGCATCAGCATCCCGGCAAACTGGACGCGGTTTTCGTGCCTATCGGCGGCGGCGGGCTGCTTGCCGGCATTGCCGCCTATATTAAACAGCTGCGTCCGGATGTCGCCATCATTGGCGTACAGACAGAAGACTCCGATGCCATGGCGCGCAGTTTCCGTGCCGGACGTCGCATCCATCTGAACGACGTGGGTTTGTTTTCCGATGGTACTGCAGTCAAACAGGTTGGCAGCGAAACCTTCCGCCTGATTCATAAATATGCAGACGATATCATCACCGTCAATACCGACGAGTTATGCGCGGCAATTAAGGATGTGTTCCAGGATACCCGCAACGTGGTCGAACCGGCTGGCGCGCTTGGCCTGGCCGGCGCCAAGCGCTACGTGGCCGAGCACGGCTGGAAAAACAAAACCGTCATTGCCATTGCCTCTGGCGCCAACATGAACTTTGACCGGCTGCGCTTTGTTGCAGAACGGGCCGATATGGGCGAAGCCCGCGAAGCCATTTTTGCGGTTACCATGCCTGAAGAGCGCGGCAGCTTCCGCCAATTATGCACGCTGCTGGGTAGCCGCAGTGTGACCGAATTCAACTATCGCATTTCCGACGCGCAAAAGGCGCATGTCTTTGTCGGGATTCAGATCAGCTCACATGCTGAAGCCGAAAAACTGGCCAACACCCTGCGCCGCAAGAAATTCGAAACCCTGGATTTGACCCACGATGATCTGGCCAAATCACATTTGCGATACATGGTTGGTGGCCATTCGCCGCTGGCAGATAATGAAGAATTGTACCGATTTGAGTTCCCGGAACGCCCGGGTGCGCTGATGCGTTTCCTGGACACCATGAATCCCGAATGGAATATCAGCCTGTTCCATTACCGCAACCAGGGCTCTGATTACGGTCGGGTGCTGATCGGCATACAGGTTCCGCCTGCCGACAAAAAGGCGTTCAAGCAGTTCCTCTCGCAAATTGGCTATCCTTACGAGAACGAAAGCAAGAACCCGGCATACAAGCTGTTTCTGTGAAAACAACCGCGGCGACAGTCAGTATATAAGGGCACATTGAAGTGCACATTGGACATATCAGGAGAATCCGACGGTTTCGCCTGATGCCTTGGTTCGGTCAGTGTTCTATCAGACCAGATCCGGCCCTGGCATCCTTGCTAAATACCTGCGTCGTCGCTCAACACCTGCAGCCCTGTCATCCCGGCGAGCTCATAAAACGCGCCGCCTGACGGTGGGGCCAGGCTTGCAGCAAAAGCCAGGGTTAACCTCGGAAGACCTCAGAATTCACAGACGGTAAAGACGGACGCGCCATTTTCCCGCAACAGTTTCGAACCACCCAGCTCGGGCAGATCAATAATGGCCGCCGCTTCCACAACATTGGCGCCCAGGCGCTGCAACAGTTTGGCTGCTGCCAGCATGGTGCCGCCGGTCGCAATCAGATCATCCACCAACAGCACACGCTGGCCGGGACGAACCGCGTCGGTATGCATTTCGACACTGGCATTGCCATATTCCAGAGAGTATTCCTCGGCCAGTGTCTGAAAAGGCAGCTTGCCTTTCTTGCGTACCGGCACAAACCCCAGCTTGAGCTCGTAGGCCAGCACGCTGCCCACGATAAAGCCGCGCGCATCAATGCCGGCAATCAGATCCAGCCGTTCGCGCATATACCGGTAAACAAAAATGTCCAGCAGGACCCGGAAAGTACGCGGATCTTGCAACACAGGTGTGATATCACGAAATGTAATGCCCGGCTTCGGCCAGTCAGGCACGCTGCGGATGGCGTTGGTCACCATTTGATGCGGGTCAATCATGGTCATGATGTCAGAAACTCCTGTGGCGGTGAAAATCAAACAACGACACTATAGCCGATTCACGAACGCCAATACCGGCGATTCGCTTTGTGTCCTTAATCGACGGCCGACACCTTGATGGCCGACGACACCCGCAGTGCTTTTTCACGGGCCAGGTCAGTTGTTGCCGCTGCGGCCAGCGCCACCCCCATGCGTCGACGCACAAAGGACTGCGGCTTGCCAAAAAGCCGTACGTCAGTATCAGGCTCTGCCAGTGCTTCGGCCACGTGACTGAAGCTGATGGCACCTGCATCTACGCCTCCATAAATCACACTGCTGGCCCCGGTGGCGCGCAACGCCGTGTTAACCGGCAGCCCGAGCAGCGCCCGCGCGTGCAGTTCGAATTCATTCTGAGTCTGGGTGATCATGGTGACCATCCCGGTATCGTGGGGCCGTGGGCTGACTTC
>JBOIGK010000603.1:0-7188 GCA_050742695.1 Advenella sp.
GTGTGGAGATGTGGGTAGACCAATATCCTTATGATGCTTCCAGCACAAGTCTTGCGGCTGCGCTGATCCCCCGCTGGGCAATGGCTGGTGGAACGCCGAAGATGCTGGAGAATTTCAAGGATGCCAAGCTTTTGGAAAAAATGCGTCCGGAAATTGAGGAAAATCTGGCGCGTCGCGGTGGCGCCGATCAGATTCAGTTGACGACTTTTGGTCCGGATACTTCATTGGAAGGGCAGAAACTCAGCGAAATCGCTGATAAACGCGGCAAGCATGCCATCGATGCCACGATCGAACTGCTCAATGAAGCAAATGGGAAAATCAATATTGTTTCATTCAATATGCTTGACAGCGATATTGAGTCATTTATGAACAAGCCTTGGCGCATGACATCGTCCGATGGCAGTCTGGTGGCCATGGGTAAAGGTGTGCCACACCCACGCGCCTACGGTGCATTTCCCCGCATGATAGCCAAATATTCACGCGACGATAAGGTCGTTCCGCTGGCGACAGCCATTCATTCCATGACTGGTCTTCCTGCCACCGTGCATCGCATGAAGGATCGAGGTTTTCTCTTTGAGAATATGTATGCTGATATCGCTATTTTTGACCTTAAAGAAGTCAAAGATACCGCGACGTTTGACAAGCCACATCAGTTGGCCAAGGGTATGAGATACGTCTTTGTAAATGGCCAGTTAGCGATTGATGATGGTAAATACAGTGACAAACGCAATGGCCGGGTACTGAATCGGAACGGGGAGGATTTTGGCAGGAAGTAGCCGGTACAAAGCGTCGCCAGCGAAAGTGCAGTGCTTCTGGCTGGCCGGTTTCAAAACCTCCTTGGGTTCGATGGCAAAGGTATGGGCTAACTACAACTGATGTCATCAATACCCAGATAAATGCGGCGCTAATATGTTGTCAATGTAATGCGCGATCATCTGCGTGATCGAGTCATTGACGCGCCCAGCTACTGCCTGTTCAGGTTTGCCGTTGTCAACGGGGCCAAGCGTCTGCCAGCTTCTGCAGCTGAGCAAGCCTGAGCACGTAATTTCTTCAAATGGTCAAATGGCTCAGGGTATACCCCTATTTGCATACCTATGCAAGAAATTGAACATAGCACAACTTCAATTTTATTCACAGCTAACGCCTGAGACTACACCACTATGATCCACTATCTGAAACGAGGCCGTTCGGCCGAAGTCAAAACCGACGATGACGCCAAAGTGCGCGCCACGGTCGAAGAAATTATCCGCCGTATTGAACAGGACGGTGATGAAGCTGTCCGTGAATATAGCCGTAAGTTCGACAACTGGGATCCGGCCGATTTTCGCTTGTCTCGTGACCAGATCACTGCAGCACGCAAGCAGCTGTCTGCACGAGAAATTGAAGATATTGCGTTCGCGCAGAAACAGGTTCGCAATTTCGCGCAGATCCAGCGAGATTCCATGAAAGATGTGGAGGTTGAGACTTATCCGGGCGTCGTTTTAGGCCATAAGCACATTCCGATGAACGCAGTGGGCTGTTATATTCCCGGTGGCAAGTATCCGTTGCTGGCATCGGCTCACATGAGCGTGCTGACCGCAAAGGTCGCAGGCGTTAAGCGTATCGTTTCTACAGCGCCGCCGTATCAGGGCAAGCCGCATCCTGCCATCGTTACTGCGATGGACATGGCTGGCGCCGACGAAATTCTGGTGCTCGGCGGCGTGCAGGCCGTTGTGGCCATGGCGGTTGGTACGCCCAGTGTCGCTCCTGTGGATATGCTGGTCGGTCCTGGCAACATGTTCGTTGCCGAAGCCAAGCGCCAGTTGTATGGTCGCGTAGGCATTGACCTTTTTGCCGGCCCTACCGAGACGCTGGTAATCGCCGATGACAGTGTAGATGGCCAGTTGTGCGCAGTCGATCTGCTGGGTCAGGCTGAACATGGGCCCACATCACCCGCTATATTGTTGACAACCAGCGAAAAACTGGCTCGCGACACGATGGCCGAGATTGAACGCCAGCTGAAGATATTGCCCACCGCAGCCATTGCCAAGAAAAGCTGGGAGGATTGCGGGGAAGTCATTGTCTGTGATACCGATGAAGAAATGCTTTGCGTTGCCGATGAGCTGGCTTTTGAGCATGTGCAGGTCATGACGCACGATGTTGATTATTTCTTGAATAACATGACAAATTACGGCGCCCTGTTTTTGGGCCCGCGTACAAATGTGAGTTTTGGCGACAAGGTCATCGGCACCAACCATACGTTGCCGACCAACCGCAACGCACGTTACACAGGCGGGTTGTGGGTCGGTAAGTTTTTGAAGACCTGCACGTATCAACGCGTGCTCACTGATGCGGCCAGCGTCACCATGGGCGAATACTGCTCCCGGTTATGTCATATGGAAAACTTCGCAGGTCACGGCGAGCAGGCCAATATTCGGGTACGCCGTTATGGCAATCGTCCCGATTTGCCCTGGTATGAACCGGTAAAGGATCAGGCATGATTCAATTGCCCCAAAGCCCGGATTTTCGGCTGGACGGCAAACGTGCACTGGTAACAGGCGCCAGCAGCGGCATCGGGCTGGCCGCGGCCACCGCGTTAGGCCGTGCCGGCGCCCATGTAACACTGGCCGCGCGCCGGGCAGCCGAACTCGAAAGCGCGTGTACAGCCTTGCGTGACAGCCAAATTTCCTGTGATTTTGTGGTGCTGGACGTGACACGCTCGGCAGATGTTGATGCTGCCGTTGCGGATGCATCGCCATATGACATTCTGGTTAACAACGCGGGGATGAACCGACCTGTGCCGTTGGTCGAACAGAGCGATAACGACATCGATGAGGTATTCGACCTGAACGTAAAGGCGGCATTCTATACCAGCAGGGCAGTGGCACGAAAACTGCTGGCAGCCAAGTACCCCGGTTCCATTATCAACATTTCATCGCAGATGGGCCATGTAGGAAGTGCGCGACGGGTGTTGTATTGCGCGAGCAAGCATGCCATGGAAGGCATGACCAAGGCCCTGGCATGGGAATTGGGGGCAAATGGTATCCGGGTAAATTCGATCTGCCCCACCTTTATTGAAACGCCTATGACCACAGCGATGTTTGACAAGCCAGGCTTTAAGCAGTGGGTTTGCGAACGAATTGCGCTGGGACGTCTGGGTCGGGTCGATGAGGTTATGGGGGCAGTGGTGTTTCTAGCCAGTAGTGCGTCCAGCCTGATGACAGGCAGTGCCCTGATGCTGGATGGAGGCTGGACCGCAGCATGAAAACCGCACCACGCGCGCAAGATGTGGCTGATCTGGCGCAAGTATCGCAATCGGCAGTCAGCCGCACGTTCACACCAGGTGCCAGCGTATCCGAAAGCACGCGCAACAAGGTGTTGGCCGCTGCGCAGCGCCTGGGCTACCGGCCAAATGCCCTGGCCCGAAGTCTGATCACGCGGCAAAGCCGCATCGTGGCGTTGGTGATGAGCTATCTGGAGAACCAGTTTTATCCATTGGTGATTGAAAAGCTGTCCCAGAAGTTGCAAAAGCAGGGCTATCACGTACTGATGTTCATCGCGGATATAGACGAAGGCGCGGACGGGGTGTTGGCCGATATCCTGCAATACCAGGTCGAGGGCATCGTCATGGCGTCAACCATGTTGTCACCGACATTGGCCAAAAGCTGCTCTGACTTGGGGGTGCCGGTGGTGCAGTTCAATCGCATCTCGGATTTGGGTGGGCTGACACGCTACGCGACCAGTTCGGTGACGTCCGACAATGCGGCTGGCGGACGCCTGGCTGCTGAACTGTTAGTGGCCAGGGGTTACAAGCGAATCGCGTTTCTGGCAGGACTGGAGGATTCCTCAACCAGCCTGGAGCGTGAGCGCGGCTTTAAGGAGGCGCTGGCCGACTTGGGGACAAGCGTGTTTTATCGCGATACCGGCCACTACAGTTTTGACGGGGCGGAAGATGCGGTGCGACTTCTGTTTGCCCATGCCGATCCTCCTGATGCGGTGTTTGTAGCGAACGATCACATGGCGATCGCAGCCATGGACGTGTTGCGCCTGGAATTTGGCTTGCGCGTACCCGAAGACGTGGGCGTGATCGGCTTTGATGATGTGTCCCAGGCGTCCTGGGGCGCATACCAGTTGACCACCATCTGTCAACAGGTGGAGCCCATGGTAGACGCTACGGTTGAGCTTTTGCTCGAACAGATGCGTGGTGAAGTGCGCGCACGTGAGATCGTGATTCCGTGCATGTTGGTGGAAAGAAAAACAGTCAGGCCCCCGACATAGCGGATAACTATTTAGATTTTAGGTTGCGGGCGACTTAGCCCGTGGCCAGGAAAATGGAGATTGTAATATGAAAAAACGAAACCTGTTCTCAGGTGCATTTTGCGCGGTAGCGCTGCTGGCTATTGGCCCCATCGTGCACGCACAAAGCGCTACCAAATGGCCTGAGAAACCCGTGAGATACATCGTGCCTTTTTCACCGGGTGGCGTATCCGATGGGGTGGCGCGATTGTTGGCTGAGCAATTGTCCAAACAGCTCGGACAGAGCATGATCATAGAGAATAAGCCCGGTGTATCCGGTATCCTGGGAACGCAGACCGTAGCGCGATCAGCGCCAGACGGCTACACGATCATGGGAGGAACAATTACCACCCACGCTGTCAATCCCTTTTTCGTGAAATCCTTAAGTTACGACCCGGTCAAGGACTTTACCCCCGTGGCTCTTGTTGGAATGGTCAGCAACGCGTTGGTTGTGCGTGCAGATAGCCCCTTCAATAGTGTGCAGGATGTGATCGATGCTGCGCGCAACAAACCCGGCGCACTAAACTATGGGACGGCAGGACCGGGAACGTCGCAACATCTTTCTGGCCAGTTATTTCAGTCCATCACCAAGACTTCGTTACAACAGATTTCTTACAAGGGCGGATCGCAGGCAATGGTGGATCTGATAGGTGGCCAGATCGACCTGATTTTTGAAACAGTGGCGGCGGCCCGGCCGATGATAGATTCCAAGCGCGTCAAAGTATTGGGCGTGACTTCAGCCAAGCCACTGGCCGATCTGCCAGGCGTCAAACCGCTAGCCGAGCTTGGCGTGCCCGGTTTTGAAATGCAGTCGTGGCAGGGTGTTTTTGCGCCGGCGGGCACGCCGCAAGCGGTCGTTGACAAGTTGGCGCATGAAATCGCGATCGCCGTCAAGATACCGGAATTTGGCGCAAAGCTGCGGCAGTTGGGCGTCGAGCCCGATGGTCGCGGCAGCAGGGAGTTTGGCGATTTTCAGGCAGCTGAAGTTCAGAAGTGGCACAAGGTCGTGCAAGAAGCAGGTATCAAGGCCAACTGATAAGACAGAGAAAGGGAAACAGCTATGACAGAATTTCATTATCCGCTGGACGGCCGACTGCCGGCGTTGCTGCGCGGCCAGCAGCGTGTGCGCGGTTTATTTAACGGGCTGCCCAGCCCTGCAATCGTCGAAATGTGCGGTTACGCAGGATTCGATTTTATTATCATCGACAACGAACACGGCAGCGCCGATCTGGGCGTTACCGAGAATATGCTGCGGGCTGCACGCGCCAGCGGCATTATCCCGGTTGTGCGGTGTTTCGCCCACGACTTGCCACGTGTATTGGACATGGGAGCCAGTGCGGTGCAAATCCCCATGGTGGAATCGGTCGAGCAGGCGCGCCAGTTGGCTGAGCGCGTGTTTTATCCGCCCAAGGGCATACGGGGCAGTGCATTCAGTACACGAGCGGCAGGATATGGGGCGTTTAGCGGTGCCGGTCACACGCAGCGCAGTAACGAGGGCATCAGTCTGATCGTAATGTTAGAAACGCCCCAGGCAATTGCGCAGGCGTACGATATTGCAAGTGTAGAAGGCGTCGATGCCGTGTTCATTGGTCCGAATGATTTGGCACATGCCATGGGGCATGGCAGCGACTGGAATGCGCCGCCAGTGCAGCAAGCAATCCGGCAAGGGCTGGCGGCCATCACGAGCGCCGGCAAGTGTCCCGGCATCATTGCCCTGACATCTGAAGATGAAGAGAAGTATGCAGCACTGGGCGCCAGATATTTCGCCAATGTAAGTACAGCCTTGATAACCCGCGCGTTCAAACAGGCAGCCAGCAGGACAGGTGACGTGGTGCTGAATTATTGAGTCGCACCGTCCTGTTCTGAGCGCGAGTCGGTATTTTCCTAAGGTACATCGGTACTCAATAGACAGGCATTGCGCATTTCTGACCCATTGATGTGTGTTGGCAAGCGCGCATTGTTGGTTCAGTGGTGCCAATGTTGCGCTGACTGAGCAAAAGGGCGCGTCGCGCTGCTATAAGCATCGCGTCTAACAGCACCGCAGGTTTTCAATGGCGTTCAATCCCCCTTTAATCGGGCTTTACTCCACCGATTGGCGGCTCTGCGTCTAGCGCATCGGCGAACTTTCGCATGGATTTGACGAACGCATCAAGTTCGTCTTTGCTCCAGTCCTTGAAGATCGCATTGGCCATGCGCTCACGCGCAGCGTCGATCTGATCTGTCATTGCCTTGCCCTTTGGCGCTATGACCGCCTCGCGCACCCGGCGATCCATGGGGTTTGCCCGGCGCTTGACCAGCTCCAGGCTTTCGAGCCTGGCGACCTGGCGGCTGATCGTGGTGTAGTCGCGTCCAGAGCGATCGGCCAGCTCCACCACGCCGATCGGCCCCAGCCGCTCGATCATCACGAGCGCGGAAAACAATGCCCGATCAAGCCGGATCCCGGCATCCTCAATCATCTTCTCGTCGTTCCGTGGGCGGTTCAGTGCACTCAGAATGCTGATCAATGACCCATGAAGAGATTTCATTTGCGCCGATATATGTGTATCTTGCACATTTTTTCTAAATGACATAATATAACTCCTGTTAGGTGCATAATACACATATTGGAGCGATCATGCAAAGTCATTCGAGTATAGATATATTAATTTGCGGGGCAGGTACAGCAGGTCTGACGTTGGCCATCGACCTTGCGCGCCGCGGCGTTTCTTTTCGACTGGTTGAAAAACGGGCGACGCCTTTCCCAGGTTCCCGCGGTAAAGGCATACAGCCCAGGACCCAAGAGGTGTTTGAGGATCTGGGCATTCTGGACAAGGTCGTAGCCCGTGGCGGCTTCTATCCCCGGCAGCGTTGTTATCGCGACGATGGCAGCTACGATGAAACTACGCTGTCGGAACCTGATGAAGTGTCGCCGGC
>JBOIGK010000604.1:0-3856 GCA_050742695.1 Advenella sp.
CAATTCGATGCATGTCGCGCGGATGCAGGCCAATAGACGGTTCATCCAGAACAAACAGGGTATTGACAAGGGAGGTGCCTAGTGCGGTGGTCAGGTTAATGCGCTGGACCTCGCCGCCGGACAGGGTCCGGCTTTGACGGTCCAGGCTGAGGTAACCCAGGCCTACGTTGCACAGGAAATCCAGCCGACTGCGAATTTCCTGAAGCACCAGATCCATGGCGCTGTCCATGAATACGGAAAGCGCCAGCGTGGCAAAAAAATCGCGCACTTGTGTGATGGGCAGACGCATCAGATCATGAATGCCAAGGCCGTCCAGCGCGGTAAGCGCAGGGACGGACCACTTCGCATGCACCGGCATGAAGCGGGTGTAGGTTCCCATGATGTCGTCGCCTGCCGGCGCATCACCCAGACGCCACAGCGTTGCATCCGGCTTGAGGCGTGAGCCATGGCAGGCCGGGCAAGGTGTATAGCTGCGGTATTTGGACAGCAGGACGCGCACATGCATCTTGTAGGACTTGGTTTCGAGCCAGTCAAAAAAGCGCTGTACGCCATACCACTGATGCTTCCAGGCCGACGGGCCGCCTTTCCACTCGGGATCGCCATACAGCACCCAGTGCTGTTCTGCATCATTCAGTTCTTTCCATGGCGTATCGGTGCGGATGCCGGCCTTTTTGGCGTACTGCATCATTTCCGTCTGGCATTCATTATAGCTAGGCGTCTGCCAGGGCTTGATGGCGCCTTCCTGCAGTGTTTTGGTTTCGTCAGGGATGACCAGGCCAAAGTCGATACCCATGGCGCGCCCGAATCCGCGGCAGGTTTCGCAGGCGCCCAGGGGGGAATTGAAGGAAAACGTGCTGGGCAATGGCGACGAATAGGTAATGTCGCAGTTGGCGCAGTGCAACTGTTCGCTGAACTTCCATGATTGCAGGGGATTGCTGTCGTTGTCGACGGCGTATATCGTGCACATGCCGGTCCCGTAGCGCAGGCACGCTTCCAGTCCTTCGATGACCCGTGACTTTTCGGTGGTGGAAAAACGAAAGCGGTCCTGCACTACGTGCAGGACACGGCTGATTTGCACTTTTTGCGATTTGCCGCGCCCTTTGGGCGTTACCGTTGCACTGCGTTCCTCTTCGGCGTGAACCCGGGTATAACCCTGTTGTTCAAGATACTGCCGGACTTCTTCTTCGCTGTAGTTGCCGGGAACGACCACAGGAAAGGTGAGGATGAGACGCGGATCCCCCAGCGCGACCGTGGTGGTCTGAAGAAATTCGTAAATGGTGTCAGGATTGTCTTTGCGCACCTCGGTCGCGCATTGCCGACAGTACAGCCTGGCTGCACGGGCAAAAAGCAATTTGATGTGGTCGTTCAGTTCGGTCATGGTGCCTACCGAACTGCGCGAGTTGCGCACTGGATTGGTCTGGTCGATGGCAATGGCGGGCAGAATGCCTTCAATGCGGTCGGCCTGGGGCTTGTCCATGCGATCCAGAAATTGTCGCGCATAGGGGGAAAAGGTTTCTACGTACTTGCGCTGACCTTCTGCATAAAGCGTATCAAAGGCGAGCGAGCTTTTGCCTGAGCCTGATACCCCGGTAATTACCACGAATTCGCCGGTATTGAATGTGACATCAAGATTTTTGAGATTGTTTTGTCTGGCGCCGAATATCCGGATCTGCGAACTCATGAAGTGCTCCGAAAGACCCCCTTTTCTGAGTGGGGTGCAATGAGGATGAAGGTGATTCTTACTGTATAAATAAACAGTTATAATATTGTCGCATAATAATTGATTTTTGACACGGCGCAGCACCAAAATTCTGCAGGCAGGTCCGGCGCTGCGGCCAGGTCAAAGCTGAAAGATGAGGGCGGCCCGGCAAATATAAAGAGCTGGCAGTATTAAAGGGCTTATGACGCAAGGGAGTATCACGACAATAGCCGTGGGTGACCTTTTGCGTGGGGGGCCGGTCTGCCCGGTTTGTATTGTCCCGGCAATGGGATTACACTTTCGCACGCTGCTCCACATGGCCATTGATCACTGCCGGATGAACGTTACCGTATGAAAACTGAACCGCTATCGCATGTAACCGAGCCGCTGGGGCTGACTATGGGCGATGCCGCAGGCATCGGCCCCGAACTGGTGGCTCTCCTTTTCAGCCAGGGCCTGCCTGCCAGTGCCGTGGTGTACGGGGACGCCGGCGCCATTTCGCGGGCGGTTGCTCAATTGGGGCTGGATCTGCCAGTCATCTCGTATGGCTCGGTGGCGCAGTGGCGGGCAGCGCACCAAACCGGGACCATTTCATCTGAAATACCGGTAATTAGCTGTAGCGACCCTTTGCCGGCCGACTTGCCGCTGGCGCAGGTGAGTCCGCAGGCCGGGCTGGCCTCCTATCATTTTCTCCTGGCCGCGATTACAGATGCTATGGCTGGCGAGATTTCGGCAATTGTCACAGCGCCCATCAACAAGCTGTCGCTGAAGGCGGGCGGCGTCGATTTTCCCGGGCATACTGAAATCCTGGCGCACGCAGCAGGGGTGCCAAGGGTTGCGATGATGCTGCTCAACGAGCAATTACGGGTGATTCTGGTGACCATTCATGTGGCCCTGAGCGAAGTGCCTGCGCTTATTACATTCGACAACGAGCTGGATACCATCCGACTGGCTGATCGCGCCTGCCGGATGGTGGGCCTGGCGTCGCCCCGCATTGCGGTGGCAGGACTCAATCCGCATGCAGGCGAGGGCGGGCGGTTCGGCCATGAAGACGATGCTGTCATCCGGCCGGCGATCGCGGCGGCCCGGGCCGAAGGGCTTGATGTGAGCGGGCCCTATCCGGGCGATACCATTTTCATGCGGGCGCGTCGTGGCGAATTTGACATTGTCGTGGCGCAATATCATGATCAGGGCCTGATCCCGGTGAAATATCTGGGCGTAGACAACGGCGTGAATGTGACGGTAGGTTTGCCGTTTATCCGTACCAGCGTGGACCACGGAACGGCTTATGATATTGCAGGCAAGGGGCTGGCGGATCCGTCATCGCTGCGTGTCGCCTGTGAACTGGCTTTGCAAATGCACGACCCGGGTGTCTGATTTTCGCTCCGGCACAGGGTGTTGCTGCGAAATTCGTAGATAAATGCCTGATTTAATGCTAGAATGCCTGATTACGTAAAAATTTCCTCGGAGAATCTCATGGCAGAAGTCAAACGCACTCGCCGCAACACGCTAGAGCGTCGTTGCCTGGGTAAAGCATTCAAGCGTCTTTTTGTACGCGCGCCCAAAGGCGTATTCAAAATGCTGGAAAAAGTAAAACGCGTATAAGCGGCGCAGCGGGCAAAGGCAATCATTGCCCGGCCCGTGCTATATAAGTGTCTTCCGTAGGTGCCCTATGGGTGCCAATTGGCAGGAAGATGCTAACAGAGCAGTATTGCAATAGTTTTGTATTAGTCGTGTTTTCATTGCATGAAATGGTAATGCGACATATTTAATGCTATGCATTGCTCTTTGGTATCCGAAGGCGTCTTTTCGCTAAACGGCATAGATTGAAAAAGCCACTTGCACAAGTGGCTTTTTTCTCGCCTGTCTGTCGAAGGGAGTGGCTGCCTGAGGTTTTGCAGGCGTGCTGTGCTGGTCCGATACGATCCGCTGTCGCGCACGACAGTTTACTTTTTGCTACAAGTTGCACATCGTTTTCATCACTTTCTCTGCTATCGTAAACCAACAAAAATAAAATAATGATCGGATTGAATACGTAAAGCCATGACGCAAAATCTTTATTTTTTTACGGTGTTGACGCCTACCTACAACCGCGCTCATACCCTTGAGCGCGTCTATCAGTCGTTGTGCGAGCAGCAGTTCAAGGATTTTGAGTGG
>JBOIGK010000605.1:0-3216 GCA_050742695.1 Advenella sp.
TCGGGTGGGACTTCGGTTGAGGCGCATGAAGTTGCAATCCAGCGTATGATCGCGGCAGGCGTCAACGTGATAACCTGGCTTGCCGTCGCTTCCGAATGGCAGCGCGACTGGGCTCGTACCGAGCACGCCGCCGAGCTGACCGAGGTGCTGATCCAACATGTTGGCGGTAGCGGCATTGCATTTTTGTGGGAACAACAGTTGCTCAATACGCCAGTGCCCAAGGCTGCGGGCTGACCTACTGGTGCGACGGGGTAATCCGGTGTGCCACATGAGCCGACCCAAACGCACCTGGCGTGCTTTAACCGCGTTCTGCCGGGACTGAGTGGCTCGCGACGAAACGCCGGCCGTGGACTGTTCCTGTGGTCGGCGTTTGTCTCTTTTTTTCGCAGGGACGCAAAGCCATGCATCAATAGATACAGCATCAACCGAGGAAAGTTGAAGTGGTATCTATGATTCACACACGTGATTGAAGATCAGTTAAAGATCTTGTCCGGATAGGCAAGGGCCTCTGCTTTCTTGGAAAAATCCGCCACCAGTCCGATCATGGCTTTCTTCACGTCTGAAGGTGCGGTTCTTATAGAACCCGCATTGAATGGCGGTTCGGGGTCGTATTCGCTCATCAGTTGCGAGCATTCCGCATAAACCTGGTCACGCATCTCGGCAATCATTGTCAGGCCAAAATCCAGTCCGGCGGTGACTCCTGCGCCGGTTATTCGATTGCGATCCCTTACCACCCTTGCCTCGGTAGGAATAGCACCAAATCCCGCCAGTGCTTGTCGGCATGACCAATGTGAGGTTGCTTTATAGCCTTTGAGCAGACCTGCCGCTCCCAGGATTAAAGAGCCGGAACATACGCTGGTCACATATTTTGCACGTGCGCCGCGATCGGCCATAAACTCAAGTGTTTCGGGATCCGATGCGGCTGCCAGCGTACCATCTGTCCCGCCTGGGGTAAACAATACAGTCAGGTCCTTAGGGCACGAGTCAAACGTAGTGTCTGGAACGATGACCATACCCGCGTCAGTGGTGACCGGACTGAGCGATTTTGCCACAATATGAATCTTGGCACCCATCAGACCTCCGAACATGCAGTGAGGACCGACAAGATCCATTACTGTCATGCCAGAATAAACCAGCATCGCGATTTTTTCATCTCCATACCACGGAGTCTTGTCCAGATCCCGCTCTATCTTTTTGGCAGAAATATCGATATTGGCGGCACTGACTGCAACAGGTGACAGAAGTGTACTCAATAGAAGAGTGCGACGTGTGTTGTTGATCATGATATAAGATTCTCAAAATTGAGCGGTCAACGTTATATACGCTGAGCGCGGTTGAACCGGAATAACGACAGGAGAAGATAAGTACTGGTAAGTATCATAGACTTTACGATTGGTCAGATTGACCACTGACAAGGAAGCTGTGTACTTGTCGAAGCTGTAGCTGGCTTGCGCGTCCACCAGCGCATATCCAGGCACCGATACACTATTGGGCAAGGTGG
This sequence comes from Advenella sp., assembly GCA_050742695.1. Taxonomy (GTDB): domain Bacteria; phylum Pseudomonadota; class Gammaproteobacteria; order Burkholderiales; family Burkholderiaceae_B; genus Advenella. The sequence continues at coordinate 1,502 of JBOIGK010000605.1, forward strand.
TTTCGCGAGCACTCACCGCCGTAATCCCGGCTCCGAATGAAAGGCCCCTTGCTATTCCATCTGTAATACGGTAATGAGCAGCCAGGCGCACGCTGTGTTTTGGGACGCGAGGCAGGCGGTTACCTGTGGGAATAGAGGTATCCCTGGTTACTTCTGCCTGTGTATATGCATAATTGAAAAGCAGTGAAAAGGCGTCGTTCGGTTCCCAAAGAAGATCTGTTTCCAGTCCGCGCGCACGCTGTTGACCTGTTTGAATGGAATAGCCAGGATGGGAAGGCTCCGGATCGGCAGCAGCTACGTTTTTGCGTGTTTGATTGAATAAAGCGACAGTGCCTGAAAGGCCAAGTTCACTCAACGCAAATTTCGCGCCTACTTCGACATTGCGTGATGTTTCTGGCTTGGGCGCGTCCAGACCGATGAAGTTGACTGCGCCGCGAAACCCAGTGCCGTAGGAGGCATAGACCGACAAACTATCGGTCAGATCGTATGTGATACCCAGTCGCGGCGTCAGGCGATGGTAAGTGGCATTTACGTTCTGCTCCTTCTGGCGAAGCCTAAGGCTGGTTAGTCGTAGAGAGCCCAGAAGATGGAGACGTCCGTAAGTTGCCTGGTCCTGCAGATAGAGGGCCGTCGTCTGGTATCGATTAGTCTGGGAGTATGTAGGTATGGGTGCAGAACCGTAATTGACGTGATACCGTGGGTTTGCCAGATCGAGCTCACCAAGGGGTATGGCATCTGAAATCGCAGAATCCAGTTTTGTTGAATCGTAATTGACTCCACCCAGCAACTCATGACGGCCGCCCAGGATGTCAAAGGTGGACGACAGGTTTGCGTCTATCGTGGTCTCTTTAAGCGTTGCGGGAAGATAAAGACCAAATATGGGGTAGACAGTCGGTGTTGCCGGGCTTGGTCCCGCTACTTCCGGATACACAAAGCTTCCGTAATCTTGACTTTTGCTGTTGAAATGATGTGCTGTCAGCACAAATTTGGTGTCATCACTAAACGAATGTCGCAGTTGTGCAGAAATAAGCTGGTTTTTGATCGTGGTAAGTGGCTGCCCGGAAGTGGCGCCAGGGTAGGCGTTACGGTCAAGATCCCCGGAGAGTGCCGGCAGCGCCGGCAGGCCCGAGTATTCACGCTGGCTACGCTTGTCAAATTTTGCTCGCAGCAGCAGTTCCGTTTTCGGTGAAAGCTGAAAGGAAATACTGGGCTGAATCGAATATTGCCGGCCCTTGGCATGATCTATCCAGCTATCTTCTTTCTGGTACTCGCCTGAAATTCTTGCCCTGACCTTTTCGTTCACCGGTACATTGAAATCTGCGAAGGAACTCAGTGTGGAATAGCTTCCTGTACGGATTCCCACCAGGTTAATGGGTTCGGCCTCTGGGGATTTGGACACGACGTTTATCAATCCACCCAGCGGTGCGCCAACGCCACCACCGTACAACGTAGAGGAGGGGCCCTTTAACACTTCTATTCTTTCCGTCCCGATCAGGCTGGTCGGGTCCGCACTTGCTGTCGTACCAAATGCTGGCAAACCATCGAAATAAATATCGGCAGGGAACCCTCGAATGACAGGCGTGGTAAACAGCACTTCCTGCGATTTGGTTGCGGTGACCCCCGAGACGTTGACCAGGGTATCGGCAAGTGTACGACGATCCTGTTCATCGATCAGGGAGCGCGGAATCACCTGGATAGACTGAGCAATTTCAATC
>JBOIGK010000606.1:0-5682 GCA_050742695.1 Advenella sp.
GCTCCAGGGCTTCGACCCGCGCCGTGTTGAAAACTTTGGATTTGTCATCAAACTTGACGTGCTTGGCCTGCTCGGCCAGTTCGTCGATCTGGCCGTCACCTTCTTTGAGCAACTCGAGGGTACGGAACACACCGCAGTGACGCTGCATGGAAGCACGAATGCTGTTGCCCACGTCCTGTACTTTTTCACCGGTCGTACGCGACTCCAGTTCGTTGACGCGTGACAGTGAGAAGTCCAGCGACTCCTTGGGCAGTTCCTGATGCGACATCTGGCGCTCCAGATGCGACTCCACGATCCGGTTGCCCGCTGCACGACCAAAGACCACCAGGTCCAGCAGCGAGTTGGTACCCAGGCGGTTGGCGCCGTGTACCGAAACGGCAGCACATTCACCAATTGCATACAAGCCATTGACGATTTTCTCTTCGCCATTTTCCCAGGTAACCACTTCACCATGATAGTTGGCCGGAATGCCGCCCATCTGATAATGGATGGTAGGCACCACGGGAATGGGTTCCTTGATGGGATCCACGTTGGCGAATTTGATGGCAATCTCGCGAATGGAAGGCAGGCGTTTGTTAATGACATCTGCACCCAGGTGATCCAGCTTGAGCACCACGTAGCTGCCATCAGGGCCACAACCGCGGCCTTCCTTGATTTCCTGGTCCATTGAGCGCGACACGAAGTCGCGCGGTGCCAGATCTTTCAGCGTTGGCGCATAGCGCTCCATGAACCGCTCGCCATCCTTGTTCAACAGGATACCGCCTTCGCCGCGCACCCCTTCGGTAATGAGCACCCCGGCCCCGGCAACGCCGGTGGGGTGAAATTGCCAGAATTCCATGTCCTGCAGACAGATACCGGCGCGGGCAGCCATACCCAGGCCATCACCTGTATTGATGAAGGCATTGGTGGAAGCCTGCCAAATGCGACCGGCACCGCCGGTAGCCAGCACGACAGCCTTGGCTTCCAGAATATAGATTTCACCTGTTTCCATTACGAGCGCGGTCACACCCACGACATCGCCTGCATCGTTGCGCAGCAGATCCAGCGCCATCCATTCAACAAAGAACTGGGTGCGCGCAGCAACGTTGCGCTGATACAGGGTATGCAACAGCGCGTGTCCGGTACGGTCGGCCGCAGCACAGGCGCGCTGTACGGGCTTTTCGCCGAAGTTGGCGGTGTGACCACCAAAAGGACGTTGGTAAATGGTGCCATTGGCATTGCGGTCAAATGGCATGCCGAAGTGTTCAAGTTCGTAAACCGCATTGGGCGCCTGACGGCACATGAACTCGATGGCGTCCTGGTCGCCCAGCCAGTCTGATCCCTTGACGGTATCGTACATATGCCAGTACCAGTTGTCTTCGCTCATATTGCCCAGCGAAGCACCGATACCGCCCTGCGCGGCTACCGTATGGGAACGGGTTGGAAAAACCTTGGAAAGGACGGCGACGGATAATCCGGCCTGAGCCAATTGAAGGGAGCAGCGCATACCGGACCCGCCGGCACCTACAACCACTACATCAAACTGGCGGCGCGGTAATGATGAATTGATAGCGACCACGGCTTATAAACTCCAGACAATTTTTGCGAAATACAGGATGGCGGCAATCAGCCACAGGATAGTGAGCACCTGTAACGTCAGTCGGACACCTACGGGTTTGACGTAATCCATCCAGATATCGCGCACGCCGATCCACGCATGCCAGGCAAGCGAGAAAAAAGCCAGCGTTGCAGCAATCTGCCCGACGGGCAGGCCCCAACAGGAGAACGTAAAGAAACCCTTCCAGGATTCGTAGTTAATGGGGGTAAACAGCGCTGCAATCAGGAAAATGATTGAATACACAGCCAGAATCACGGCTGTAATACGCTGCACGATGAAATCCTTGATCCCGTAGCCGGCACCCACAACCAGCCGCTTAGTACCTACCAGTTCCTTGGCCATCAGATCGCTCCAAACATTTTAACGGCGAACACCAGGGTCAGCGCCAGGCTGACTCCCATTACCACAGCGGCGCTCTTCTGCGCCGAGACCTTGTCGATACCGATATGCAGATCAAGAACCAGATAGCGGATGCCGGCGCACAGATGATGCATGAAGCCCCACAGCAAAACCAGCAGGATCAGCTTGAGAATAAGGCCACCCGCCCCGCTACCCAACGATGCAAAACTTTCCGGCGAAGCCACGCTTGCCGCAAAAAGTGGGATCAGGATAATGGGAAGACTGAAGAAAAGCAGAGCGCCACTGATTCGATGCAAAATAGACACTTTGCCGGCAGCCGGCAGGTGGTATTTTGTAATCTGGGCAATACCGATATTACGATACTGCGGGCGCTGTTTTGACGGGGTGTCTGACATAACGGCCTCTAGGAAACAAACTACAACAAATTAAAAATAAAAAACGCACGTGAAAAGGCGAAGAACCGCTGTCCGGTCCCCGCACTTTCTAATCGAATTAGTTTAAACCATTTCGATAATGATAATGTTCTGTAACATATAAACCGCGGCGAATCTCCATGGGTCTGTCCCCATAGGTGTAGGAAACGCGATTGACCTGCAGCAGCGGCGTACCCTGCCCGACTTTAAGCAGCCCGGCGGTCTCGGCATCACAGGCCACGGCCTTGAGTTTTTCATCGGCGCGAACCATGTTTACACCGAACTCCGTCTCGAAAAAACCGTACAGCGGACCGTTCATTGCCTGAAGTTTTTCAATGCTCAGGCCCTTGAATGCATCTCCCGGGAGCCAGATTTCATCGAGCACCGTGGGAACCGTACCAAAGGACATGATTCGCCGGATATAAATCACCGAATCGCTGCCCCGCAGCAAGAGTACACGGGCCACGTCCTGCGTCGCACGCTGGCGGGCGCATTGCAAATAGACACTTTGGGCGCGTGCCGCATTTTCTTCGCTATCGGATTTTAACCTTAAAAAACGATAACGAACCTGCGCCTCATGGTGCGTAGCAACAAATGTTCCCTTGCCCTGACGACGAATCAGCAGATTCTCGGCCGCCAGCTCGTCAATTGCCTTGCGCACGGTGCCCTGGCTGACCTGAAAGCGTGCAGCCAATTCAAGTTCGCTGGGAATGCTCTCGCCCGGCTTCCATTCGCCTTCATGCAGACTATGGACCAGCAGGTCTTTGATCTGTTTGTACAAAGGGCTGAATGCCGCAGCAGGCGATTTCAACGAGGAGGTTGGGATTTCAGACATGTTCTGTGAACAAATTAAAACCTGCTTATTATCTCATATTGCAAGCAGAATTGTCTATTCTTATATAAGATATAAGTTATAAGACAATTTGACGATACCGCAGATTTCTACTAAGCTTTAGCGTTAAAATCTTTTCAAATATATTCGTTTTTTTCCCCTTATTTTAATTGGAGATCCCTATGTCCAAACCCGCCGTACGCGTCGCCGTCACGGGCGCCGCCGGTCAGATCGGCTACGCTTTGCTTTTCCGCATTGCATCAGGCGAGATGCTCGGTAAAGACCAGCCCGTTATTCTGCAACTGCTGGAAATTCCCGACGAAAAAGCGCAAAAGGCCCTCAAAGGGGTCATCATGGAACTGGATGACTGCGCCTTCCCATTGCTGCAGGAAATTACCGCTCACAGCGACCCCAAGACCGCATTCAAAGATGCCGATATCGCTCTGCTGGTCGGTGCTCGCCCACGCGGCCCCGGCATGGAGCGCAAGGATCTGCTCAAGGTCAATGCCCAGATTTTCACAGCACAGGGCAAGGCCCTCAATGAAGTGGCCAGCCGTAACGTAAAAGTACTGGTTGTTGGCAACCCGGCCAATACCAACGCCTATATTGCCATGAAATCTGCGCCGGATCTGCCTGCGAAGAATTTCACCGCGATGCTGCGCCTGGACCACAACCGTGCACTTACCCAACTGGCGCAAAAATCCGGCAAGGCAGTCAAGGATATCGAAAAACTGGTGGTCTGGGGCAATCATTCTCCTACCATGTATCCTGACATCCGCTTTGCCACTGTTGGTGGAGAAGGTCTGGAAAAACTCATCAACGATGATGCCTGGAACAAAGACACGTTCATCCCTACCGTGGGCAAACGCGGTGCAGCCATCATTGAAGCACGTGGCCTGTCATCTGCTGCATCAGCAGCCAATGCAGCCATTGATCACGTCCGTGACTGGGTCCTGGGCAGCAACGGCAAATGGGTAACCATGGGCGTTGCCTCCGACGGCTCTTATGGCATTCCCGAAGGCATTATCTACGGCGTGCCAGTCATTACGGAAAACGGTGAGTACACGGTTGTCAAAGACCTGGAAATCAACGAATTTTCTCGTGAACGCATGGACTTTACCCTAAACGAATTGCTCGAAGAGCGCGACGGCGTAGCCGATCTGCTGGGCTGATCCCTTGATACACAAATAGCCACGGTACCGTGGCTATTTTTTTACAGTATTGCTACCCAGACACGAAAACGCTCCAAAGCTGGTGACAATTATCTTCTGATGGATAATGTTGAGTCGCAAATGCGCAGATACTGATCTGCATATTATTTGTATCCGCAGACTGTAAGTCGACCATTGCGTTCGCAGCGTCGGCGTGAGTATGGTACTGTATCCACTGTCGGCTTTGCGCGCCATGAACAAGGCGGCAGAGAACGTCTACACCACCATCGGCCGCGATGGTCACCAGAAAAATGTCATCGACCAGATGCAGACACGCGATGACCTCTACGATCGCATTGGCTACCACGATTTTGAACAGATGCTTGACGCCCTGTTCGCCAGCAAAAAATAACACTTCAATTAGTCAGGAGATAACACCATGTCTACAAAAGCTACCAAGCCAGCAAAAGCCAGCAAAACCGCCAGCGCACCCGCCGCCGCAGCAACGACCGCAGACAATCCTGCCGGCTTCAAACCGAAAAAATCGGTCGCCCTGTCCGGCGTTGTAGCTGGCAACACGGCCATCTGCACAGTCGGCCGCAGCGGCAACGACCTGAATTACCGCGGCTATGACATTCTTGACCTGGCCGACTCCAGTGAATTTGAAGAAATCGCTCACCTGCTCATCCATGGCAAACTGCCCACGCGGGCTGAATTGAGCGCCTACAAACAGAAGCTCAAACGCTATCGTGGCCTGCCGGCCAACCTGCAAACAGTACTCGAATCGCTGCCTGCCCATAGTCATCCGATGGATGTCATGCGAACCGCCGTTTCGGTCCTGGGCTGCACCCTGCCCGAGAAGGACGATCACAATCTGGCTGACGCCCGCGATATCGCCGACCGGCTGATGGCCAGCCTGGGCTCCGCCCTGCTCTATTGGTATCACTTCAGCCATAACGGCCGCATTATCGATGTGCAGACAGACGACGACAGCATCGGCGGACATTTTCTGCATCTGCTGCATGGCCAGACGCCATCCAAAGAGTGGGTCCGCGCCATGCACACGTCACTGATCCTGTATGCAGAACATGAATTTAATGCCTCAACATTTACTGGGCGCGTCGTTGCCGGCACCGGTTCGGATATGTTCTCAGCCATCACCGGCGCCATCGGCGCGCTGCGGGGTCCCAAACATGGCGGCGCCAACGAAGTGGCTTTTGAAGTGCAGAAACGCTATGACACGCCTGACGAAGCCGAAGCCGATATTCGCAAGCGTGTAGAAAACAAGGAAGTAATTATCGGATTCGGTCACCCGGTGTACACCATATC
>JBOIGK010000607.1:0-13391 GCA_050742695.1 Advenella sp.
AACCCATCTTATAGACACGATAAGCTACCATCGCAAATGCAATTGGCTGCGCATCTACCAAGATTTGTTCATCACAGATAGAATGCTAATATCGATACATTGCTAAAAATAAACTGAATTGAACACAGACCAATTCTGCAGTTCAACGACGAGAACCGCACTGTAATTTCTCGTCATAATCGGAGGAAGACAACATGGCATCAACTCGACGGCGTTTCATCGCCTCTCTTGGCGCGATCTCGCTGGGCGGGCTCGGATTACAGTCCCCCACAGTCCTGGCCCAGGGCGCTACAAGCGACTATCCCAATCGCCCCATTAAAATTATTGTGCCGTTGTCAGCAGGCGGCGGCGGTGATAGAACAGCACGCCGAATTGCCATGATGCTGACAGATCGTCTGGGCGTACCGGTAGTCGTGGAAAATCGCCCCGGAGCCGGCGGCAGTATCGGAACTCACGCAGCTATCAAAGCGCCAGCAGATGGCTATACTCTTGTCATGCTGTCAAGTAGCCACACCTGTAATGCCGCATTGCGCGAACTCCCTTTTGATTCCATCAACGATATTGAACCCATCACCCTATTCAAACGCGAATCACTGATCCTCATCGGGAACCGTGACCTGCCAGTTAAAAATTTCAGCGACCTTGTCGAATGGGCAAAACGTGAGCCTGGCAAAATCAGTTATGGCTCCTCGGGCGTGGGCGGAATCACACACCTGAGCATGGAGCATCTGGCAGACCTGGCCGGGATCAAGCTCAATCATATCGCTTACAAAGGAACGGGTGCCGCTTTGCAAGACACGATTGGTGGCACGATCAAGCTCATGCTCTCTTCAGTGGCCATCGTTGTACCAGTAGTGCAGGAAAATCGTGCGATCGGCCTTGCCATTGCCGACGACCGTATTCCTGCTCTGCCAGACGTTCCCAATTTCAAGGAAGCCGGCGTCCCGGGCTTCAAGTCGGATCTTTGGCATGCCGTGGCGGGCCCCAAGGGAATTCCGGCCGAAATAGTGGCAAGACTCAATACCGAACTCAAAGCCATCCTGGCGTTACCACAAATGAAAGCAGATCTGGCCCAGGAAGGCAGTCAGCCGGTCGGCAGCAGCCCGCAACAATTGCTTGAAGCAATCAGGCACGACATTGCCCAATGGAAAGAGACGATCCGCAAGTCTAATATCAAGGCGAGCTGACTCTCATGCGACACATACAGTCTGAAAATCACTCAAGCGCTCATGCCTTGGGGTCTCTGCGCGCGCGCTGTTATCGACAGTTCAGTTCCGGTAACCGGCAGTTTGGATATTACTCGTTGTCTGCACTGGCCGACGAGGCTGGCGCACCGCTGCAATCATTACCTTATGCGATCCGGATTATCCTGGAAAACCTGGTACGGCATGCCGATCGTGATGACGTGGGAGAAACACTCAGCAAGCTGATTTTGACTAACTATCCTGATCGAATCGGACGGGATACTGTACCCTTGATGCTGGCACGAATCATGGCCCAGGATGTCAGTGGCATACCCGCTCTAATCGATCTGGCGACCATGCGCGACGTCGTGGCCGAATCAGGAGGAGATCCGGCAACCATCAATCCCCGGATTCCGGTAGACCTTATTGTGGATCATTCACTGCAAGTCGATCATGCAGGTAGCAATGCGGCGCTGGATCTGAATGTAGCACTTGAATACTCTCGTAATCGCGAACGTTATACCTTCCTGAAATGGGCACAGGAAAATGTCGATAATCTTTCTATTGTGCCACCCGGAGCTGGCATCCTGCATCAGATCAATCTGGAACATATGGCGCGCGTGGTTTTTATCGATGACAGCCAAAATCCTCCATTAGCTTATCCCGATACGCTGGCCGGCACTGACAGCCACACAGCAATGATCAATGCCATTGGCGTACTTGGCTGGGGTGTGGGAGGTATCGAAGCCGAAGCTGCAATGCTCGGTGAGCCGCTATCCTTTGTCCTGCCGCCCACAGTGGGCGTGCGTTTGATAAATGCTCCCTCGGCCGCAGTAACTGCAGCTGATATAGTCCTGACACTTACGCGGCGGCTGCGCCAGGCTGGCGTTGTCGAAAGCTTTGTGGAGTTCACCGGTCCCGCACTCGACTCATCGGCGCTAACGCTGGAAGACCGCGCCACCCTTGCCAACATGGCCCCCGAGTATGGCTCAACCTGTGCCTTCTTTCCGGTAGATGCCGTTACGTTGGATTATTTACGTCGTTCGGGGCGTGATGCAACCACAATTGCAATGATAGAGCAGTACTGCAAGCTGCAAGGCCTATGGCGTGACGCAAATACGCCTGAGCCCGTGTACTCCAGGATAATAGAGTTCGATCTGGCACTGGTGCGCCCCAGCGGTGCCGGACCTCGCAGACCACACGACCATGTTGCCTTGGCAGATATTCCCGAGTCGTTCCTGTCTGTTTGTCCCAAGGCTGCCAGCACCCCATCTTGGCCAACGGCGAATGCACAATTCGGTCACGGCGCCGTGATATTGGCAGCCATTACAAGTTGCACCAATACATCCAATCCGGCAGCCATGATTGCTGCCGGATTGCTCGCAAGAAACGCACATGCCAAAGGCTTGCGCACCAAAGAATGGGTCAAGACCTCGTTTACACCTGGATCCAAGGTGGTCAGCAGCTATTTGCAATCGAGCGGACTGCAGACCCACCTGGACGATATGGGCTTTCATCTGGTCGGATTTGGCTGCGCTAGTTGCGGCGGCGGTTCCGGCCCGCTAAGGCCAGATATCCAGACGCTTATCGAAGACAAGCAGTTCATGGTTTCTGCCGTGCTCTCCGGTAATCGCAATTTTGAGGGTCGAATTCATTCTCTGGCCCGCGCTAACTATCTGGTATCCCCGGCGCTGGTGGTTGCCTATGCGATCGCCGGCACTGTTCGCATTGACCTGACACGTGAACCACTTGGAACGACACAGAATGGCGCACCCGTATTTCTGTCGGATATTTGGCCAGACAACACTGAAATCAGGGAAGTAGCTCAGCATTATGTGACGCCTGAACACTTCCAAAGCCAGTACGCCGGCATCAGCACAGGCGATGCCAGGTGGCAGGCATTACCTTCGGGGGGAACCACGCTATATGAGTGGGACACCAACAGCACGTACATCCGCCGCCCGCCCTATGTGGATGATCGCCCCCCAACAACGGAACGCAACTTGCATAATGCCGCGCCTCTACTGATACTCGGTGATAGCGTCACTACCGACAACATCTCTCCCGCTGACGCCATACGCCCCGGCACTCCTGCGGGTGATTACTTACTTACCTGCGGCGTTTCTCCAACAGCGTTGCATACCTTCATAGCCCGCCGGGGCAATCATGAAGTCATGATGCGTGGCACCTTTACTGGTGGCCGACTGCTCAATGAGCTGTTGCCGGACGGCCCGGCCGGATGCACCGTCATTCAGCCAGAACGTCAAATTGCGTCGATTTACGATGCCGCGATGCATTATTTATCTCATCACATACCGGTAGTGATTGTCGCCGGCCTGGAATATGGAACTGGCTCCTCACGTGATTGGGCAGCCAAAGGCACGCGCCTGCTCGGCGTGCAGGCAGTCCTTGCAGAAAGCTTTGAACGTATCCATCGCTCCAATCTTGTCAACACAGGCGTGCTGCCCTTGCAGTTTGAACAGGGGATCACTCGTCACACGTTGGGCATTACCGGTGACAGCAGACTGGATATAGATATACCTGACCACATGGAGCCGCTAAGTTGGATAAGCGGTCGAATACATACCAGAGACGAGGTAAAGCAGTTTCGTCTGCAGGTGCGACTCAATACAACACATGAAGAGGCTGTCTGGCGCAAGGGAGGCATACTGCCTGCAATGCTGGATCAGAAATCGGGCGCAAGATAGTACCCACATTTGTAGATAGCTGGCCCAATTCAGTTCGCACCAGGAAATGGGCAATATGTGCTCTTTTCGATATTTTCCGCAGAGCAATTATTTAACGCGGCGACCTCCCGAATACAGCGCAATTTAAAGCCAGCGAACAAGGTTCTCTGGCCGCCCCGCCAGCGCGGCATTTGCGCCCTGCTCCAACCGGTAAATATGATCAGCGTCTGGCAGACATGGCCATTCTGATGGCCAGCCCCGCCAGCACGGTACCCATCAGCCAGCGCTGCACCACCACCCAGGTCGGGCGAGCTGCCAGGAAAGAGGCAATGCTGCCGGCCAGAATGACAATCAGCATATTTATACTGATGCTGACAGCAATCTGCACCGATCCCAGCGCCAGCGATTGGACCAGAATGCTGCCTTTTTCCGGATCAACAAATTGCGGAAGCAGGGAAAGGTACATGACGGCGATTTTGGGGTTCAGCAGATTCGTCAGAAACCCCATCAGAAACAGTTTTCTGGGGCTATCGGGCGCCAATGTTTTCACTTGAAATGGTGATTGACCACCAGGACGCACAGCCTGCCAGGCCATATAGAGCAAGTACAGGGCGCCACCATAACAGAGCGCTTCGTAAGCGTAAGGGACGGCAAAAAGCAAGGCGGTAATACCCAAAGCGGCGCTGACCATATAGAAAATGAAGCCGAGCAGCACACCCAGCAGTGACATCATGCCCGCGCGCCGCCCCTGGCAGATCGAGCGCGACACCAAGTAAATCATATTGGGCCCGGGGGTGAGCACCATACCCAGGGAGACCGCAGCAAAAGCAATGATGGTGGTTGTTTCCGGCACGATAGTTCCTTTTGAGGTGAGCGCGTATGCAAACAATCGTACTGCAAAACAATCTGTCCCTGATTTGAGTTGTCGCCGTTTCGGACAAATACATATGGACTAATTACGTGGTTAAGCCTTATCTGTTACCAAGGTTTGCATTCCAGATGCTCGCCTGCAATAAAGTCTTAGTAAGCAGGTCATTTCGTCATTTTTTATCCTCTGCGCTCTCCTGCGGCGACAAACGGCGAGTAAACAGCGCTTCAGTAAACGGCCAAGAGCCGCTTGCGATCGTGGATTCAGCCTGGGCAAACAAGAAATCCCGGAATACTTTTGCCGCTAAAGACAGTCCAAAGCTTTTTGAGTAGACAAATGTCCAATCCAATGTTAAGTCTTCGACCGGCACGGCGACCACCTTGCTCTCCTGAACCGCTTTGCAAATCGAAGAATAGGGAAGGACGGAATAATAGCCTCCCAACACGACGCAACTGACCATGGTCGAAACAGCATTGGTTTCGAATGCAATTTTGGGCTCCTTGGAAAAGTCCTGCGCGATTGCTTCAATCTTCTTGCGGATCGGATTATCTGCCTTGGTTGAGATTAAGGCATTCTCAAATATTTCTTCTGCCTTCATCGTCGTTCTGTTACGAAAATCGGCATCTGGGGGTCCAACAAGAAATAGGCGCTCTTTCACGAAGGGCTCAGCAATCACCTGCGCAGAGGGATCAAGTTCAAAAACCAATGCACAGTCAATATTGCCGCTTTTGATATCTTCGATTAACGGTCCTGTGACGCTCTCGAGAATATCCAGGGCCACATTTGGATATTCCTGTTGAAATCCTGAGATAACCGGTACAGTAAGTATATCCCTTAAGGACATTCCGATTCCCACCGAAAGCACCCCCGCAGGAGCCTGAGAATACGCCGTTTGCAAGTCGTTACGCAATTGCGCAACGTCACTGAGTATGGTTGGCGCACGCTGCCGGAGCAACACCCCGGCATCGGTCAGTTTGAGTCCCTTGTCTGAGCGAATGAACAGGGCTGTACCGATCTCATCTTCGAGCTGGCTCATTTGTCTTGACAAGGCAGGCTGGGAGACATACAAGGCGTTGGCTGCCAGGGTAAAACTTCGCAGTTCTGCTATTTTTATAAAGTAGGAAATCTGCTTAAGATTCATAAAGTTACCCGCGACACGAACAAAAATAAAATACCCATCACAATTGTAATGGGTATTCTTCAAGCCTGCTTGGCGAACGATTACATTAAGGGCTCGCCCGGGAAACAAGACCGGAATCGGCTTGGTTATTGGGCATGATATCGACATGCTCCTCTAGTTGCTCCAGCGTTCTGTTTCTGGTTTCAAGACCCCAGAACAACACGGCGATAAATACCGATACCAGACTGATCGCTACCAACCCTATCACCCCGTAGATTTCGTAATGGGTGTACAACACGGCAACAATGAACGGTGTTGCCATCGTTGCTGCCCGTCCTACTGTATGGGCAAATCCAATGCCCCGAAGACGAAACGCTGTGGGAAACAATTCTCCAAGATATCCATAGAAACCGAAAGCAAAGAAAGCGTAAAGCGAAGTGAGAAACAAGAATCCAACCAGAGGCGTCAGAATCGGATCTCTTGTAAAAGGGTAAATTAACGCAAATACAAGCGCACAAGGCACGGAATATAAAATTCCCAATCGGCGCCCCAGTTTATCTGCCAGTAAATACCCGACAATGGCGCCAATAGGCCCTCCAAAAGACATAAACGTCAAAAACTCCAGGGACGACGCAACCGATAGTCCTTCCTTGACAAAAAACGTCGGAAGCCACGTCACAAAACTGAACGCAGTTGTATTTACCACGATACATATAACGCTCGCAACAATAGTACGCGATAGAATGCCTGGCTTGAATAAGCTGGCAAGCGATGCCGGGCTTTGCGCCTGCCTGGTAATCACAACAGGATCAGGCAACGGTGCTCCGGTCTGACTTTGCACTTGTTTTTCGATTTTAGTAAGAATTTCATCGGCCTCCTCGAAGCGCCCCTGTTGCTCAAGCCAGCGTGGAGATTCAGGCATGTTTTTCCGTGCAAACCACAGAGCACGCGCACCAACAGCGGCAACAAGAAACATGGATCGCCAGCTGTAGTTTGGGATAAGGTACTGGCTTAAAACGGTCTGCAGGAACATCCCGAAATTTATTAGACAGGACATGAGCGCATACCAACGACCGCGATGATTTGGCGGAATAAACTCTGACAGCATGCCGGTTGCTGCCACCAGCTCTGCTCCAAGGCCCAATCCCATGACAAAACGAAAAAAGATAAGCCAGGACATGGACGGCGCGAACACTGCCGCCAGTGACGCAAGTCCGAAAATAAGCAAATTCGTTTGATAGGTAAATTTCCTGCCATATCGGTCGCCAAGCACCCCTGCCAGCCAGGCCCCTAGCGTCATTCCGCCAAAAGTTGCCGAAATGAACCAGGCGTTCATATTGACATCTGACCACCCTTCTTCTACCAGCGCAGCCAGCACACTGCCACCCAGGTAGATATCGAAAGAATCAAAAAGGCCACCCAGACCGATCAGATAAAGCAGCTTCCGATGAAATGCCGTGATCGGCAGACGATCCAGACGAGCACCTGCATTAACCATAGTTGTCTCCATATAATAATTATTGAGTGATTGGACCTGTTTCTCAGGTCTTTGATTTTTCCTGAACAATGGCCAGCGCGTTATCTGTGAATTCGGCTGTCGGCGAATCTCCCGCGATAACAAACATCAGAATATGCTCCATGTCCGGTTCGTCGAAAGTAATATTTTCGAACCGCCGCAAAACGCCGGGAGGAAAGGACACCACATCCATTGGACCCACATCCACGAATTGCGGATCATCTTCATTCCAGGAACAACGCCATTTTCCCGTCATGGGAATGAATGTCTCGTTCGTGTCGTGATTGTGCATCAGCGGCCCGTTCCCCGGTTTACAGCGACAATATCCCAAATTGAATCCCTCGCGAATTTTAATCGCCGCATTTCGAGCCGCTTCCGCACCCACGGGAGATCCCGCTTTTTCGGTTTCCCTGGGAGGTTGAAATCCAACAGCATTGATCAATGTCCTGCGCGAACCGTCAATACCGCTATCCGGAAGGCCACCATCAAAGCCCTTCATATCTTTGAAACGGGCAATTCTGTTTTGCATTTGCTCATAGCTGAGCGCAACTGTTTGAAGCTTCTGACTTGTACTCATCTAATTCTCCGTTGGTACGTTAGCTATTTATGATTTTGGGCAAATGTGCTGCCAGTAACCGGCAAGTTCAGTGGCAATAATGTCGTCAAATTGGGCCGAGTTCAGGATATAGGGATAATGCCCCCCCTCTGACAAGCTATATATCCTGGCATTGGGGTAGTGGTGTCTACATTCCAGGCGCGTTTCGGGATCGATAATCAAGTCATTCTCACAATCGATAATCGCAACCTGTGCAGCCTTCTCTGCTATCGTTTTATCGGCATTTGCCAGCGTCAGCAAACGCGCTTTCAGTTGCTCGGCATTTGCAGGGGTTCGCAAAAAATCCAATACCACATCCGATAACTCGGACGAGCCGTTCGCTGCGACATTGCACTCGATACGCTGGCGCCAAAGAGCCAGCACCTCGTCCGCGGAACGGGTCTGGGCCAGAGCCGGATCAAACATTGCAGTTGACAATATGCGCGATGAATCTACGAAGCTGTTGCCAATAATTAATTTGCGCACCATGCCTGGCCATTTTTCGTAGAATTGCTGGGCAACATAACCGCCAAGAGACGTACCAAAAAGGACAATCTCGTCGACGTGCAGATGGACAAGCAAATTTTTCAGCGATTCGGCAAGGACCGATGGGTCGGATGCCAACGGATAATTAGCTGAAATCACTCTTCCGTAGCGGCTGAAATGCAGAATCTGTTTATAGAAAGAATCTGCTGATCCAAGTGCGCCGGGCAACATTACCAATGGGAGTGACCCAGTTCCTGCATCAATAATTTTCCAGTCTTGATCATTGACTTTCAGGTTTTTTACCGGGTGTTGCACCCTCAGGCACTCCAGATTATGTGGCAGCATGTTGTAGATCCAAGGCTAAACGGTTGACTGCCAGTATAGATATCTAATAAACATCCGACCAATATCAAAATCTCATGCGCAAAATACCAATTTCTTATAGCGGCAGCATAAATCGCGTTTGCGAGAGAAACCCAGATCACACAGCCATGTTTCTCGTTAATAGCGAGCTGCTCAGTCATTCAGAGGCACTGAGTTCACGAACGAACTGGAGGCAAGCGAAAGAATCTTTTGCGGCTTGACGTATATAGGCGCGATTCATGCCACCTTACGGCGAACTGGCGTGTTAAAGCGGCTTGAGCTCCTACATGTCCCCGCCCTATACCTTGTCGCGATGCAGCTTACTGTATTACTATTGAGTGAGCCGGATTGATGAGATCATCCCAAAAATGAAGTGATCGTCTCGTAGAAGGCTATTGCGCAATCAGCTCGCGTATATCCTGCTGCAATTTCGGCAGCACTTCGTCGTCGAACCATGTGTTCTGCTTAAGCCATCGGTTGTTATGCCAGGACGGATGCGGCAGCGGATAGATGCGCAAAGAAGGATCGGCCAGATAGTACTGACGCCACGATCGCACCGTTTCCGTAACTCCCTGGCGCGCCACATGCGGGCCCAGGTGCCAGCGCTGTGCATAGCCGCCGATCGTCAACAGCAATTTCAGGTTAGGTAAGCGGGCAAACAATGGCATGCGCCATATTTGCTTGCACTCGCGCCGTGGCGGCAGGTCGCTGCCATCAGCTCTGAGTCCGGGAAAACAGAATCCCATGGGAATAATTGCAACCCGGGAATCGTCGTAGAAGTCCTCGTCAGATATACCCATCCATTGCCTGAGTCGGACACCGGATGCATCATTGAACGGGCGTCCGGTTTCATACACCCGCGTGCCGGGCGCCTGACTGGCGATACAGATGGATGCCGTCTGAGATACCTGGATAATGGGGCGCGGTTCAGGATCCATGGCCTGCCCATAAAGAGGCTGATCGTGACAAACCCGACAACTGCGGATCGCATGTATATATTGTGCGAATGAACGGTCGTCGTCATTTTTTATCGAATTGTTCATACGTCAAATGCTCTGAATCTGCAATGCAGTCGTATTATGGCCCTCGCTGCACGTCTAAGGCAAAATGGCAATGCTGATCGACGTGTATGTACCTCGTCAAGCAGGCCCATAGAATCCGGGTACATCAGGAGAATGTATTTCACTTGATGTGCCGCAACGCACTGCCTTTATGTGCAGCAATGTGGTCGGTCTTGTCACTTTTTATTTCGTATTGAGGTTCGTCCTTCGAGGCACGATGAACGTATCCCTTGTAATCAAAGTCGCTGGTATGGATAGCGATGATCGTGCCGGAAACGCGGCCCGCCTCGCTATTCCAGCTAACATGGTCACCTTTTTTGAACTTCGCTGCCATCGTGCCGGCTCCTTTTCCCCCATATTACACCCGTCATTAATGGCCTGCCAAGCGCGCTGCAGGCAGCAGATAACAGCCATACGGATTAATTGCTAATGGAAATACGTATTGAGCACCAACGCAGGCAGAAGCCAAGCCAGCCAACAGCACTCTGTGTCGCCGTCTCAACTTGAACACCTTGGCAGCCGTTCCAAGACCGATGAGTCAATGAGGCATGGATGTTGTCCGTAAAGGCGTCACGCCGAACCGGACGAACACAAAAAAGCCAGCATGCCGTCATGGCAATGCCGGCTATCGGCGGACTTGTTTTACGCGATCTGTCTCACATTACAAGCACGGTGTGGTGATTATTAACGTTGCCCGACTAGAGCATGCGTGGCAGCACATCAATCGCGTTGGATGCTTTTCTGTGGACATAGACCATGCCAATATGACCGACTACCAGTGCCAGCAACGTCCAGCCAAGCTCACCATGGAGCAGCCCGGCCAGATCGATCATCCATTGGACCTTTTGGCCAGTCGGTTCCATCAGCGAAATGCCCAGATAAGAGAACGGGCGATCCGAGCCGTAAGTGCGTAATAACGCCAGCGCCGGAATGGCCAGCATGAGTGCATACAATACGCTATGCCCCAGTGACGACAAGGTGGACAGCGATGGCGGCCGGCGTGAAATATTGAGTGCCGCCCAGATTACTCTAAAGAGGCCCAGACAGAACACGGTAAACCCCATGACCGAGTGCGTCGGCCACAACAAATCTGTCATAGGCGTTTCATCTGCAAAATAATGCAGCGCTGCGGTAAAAAACATCCAGGCAAAGCCCAAAACCATGAGCCAGTGCAGAACCCGAGAAACCGAACCATATTTTTCTGATGAATCAAACAGCGACAATGAATACCTCCATTCATAAAAAGTTAAATTTGCTGCTACCCAGGCATACACCGTATCTGAACTGAACGTAATGGCAGCATGCCAGCAGCTCAGTGGCGGCCAGCTTTGCAAAAGCAAGATCAGGACCTATTACTTCCGGTTTGCTACAGGCAAAGCAGCAAAGGGCGCAAGCAATGATAAATACTTCAGCATATCAATGCGCCCAGCGACGGCATGAGTATGGGGCAGCATCGTTGAGACGATTAATTGAAAATTCAATCCTATCGTATTTATATCTTATGCATGTGACGGTCGTTTTGATATCGATCAACAAATATTTCAATTGACTACCCGAGTTTGGGCTGGCAACTACTGATCTGTATTTTTAGACTGGTTTAAAATCAATCAATTAGTGTGATACGGGGGAGCAAGGTGGCTTGCCCATCCATTATTCATGGCTGGGCTGATAATCAAGGCGCGATAACGCAAGAAACATCGCCTTCCTTACATTGCAGCAGCGTACTGAGTTCGTCTGCCCGCGCTTGCGTCTTATCCGTCAGGCAGCCAGCGATGAGCATCGCCTGTATGGAACCCCCTTGCGCTCCTGAACTTTGGAATTTGCAGTCCAAATCCCTGAACTGGATCCAGGCGTTCTGGGCTGCTTTCAAATCGGCTTTTTGGGAGGCTTCAAGCTTATCGAACACTTCCCGATACACCTTGTTCAAGTGGGTATCCGCTTTTTTGTAGTCGGTATTGGCGGCCTGGTTCATATCGCTTTGCGTCGCGGCATAACTCTCGTTACTTGCCGATGCGAATATAGCGGTGCAGGCAAACACTGAACACAGTAATACGTTTTTGAACATAAATCCTCCGATAGAGTGTGTATTAGTCAACAGCAAAAGCAAACCGAACAGCCTCTTGCAGACAGCCTATTTTGAAACTGCAAACGAAACGTCAAGCGTGCGCTGCCAAAGAGCCAGAGCAATGGCCGGCTACCTTGTTACTAGCCGCCAGCAACAGGCCGATGGCCTGTGCATTCGCCCCATTGGCTGCAAGTCAGTCGCGACAGCGGCTCTGCAGCCCCCATTGCCGGTAAATGTCATTAATGGCACGCACCGAGGGGAGCGACACGGTCGGCAATGCGGTTTGCTCAAGCAGTTTTATATAACGTTTGTGGTTTCCTGGCGTGACAACTGCAATATGGCGGATCATCTCCCATTTGAGACTATCCTGAGCGCCTTCCAGGGCTCCATAACGTTCTCGTTCAAACAGTGTACGACGCAAGTAGCGCAACAGGCTGGTCGTTGTATGCACGTTCAGCAAAATAATACCGGTCGCCCGCTCGAAACGCTGTGGCATGTACTTGGAATAATTGCCGTCCATCACCCAGCGCTCGCCCGCGATTGCCGCCTCATGCAACGCAGAAAACGTTGTCGCAGGACGCGGCACCCAATCGGTATTGGGTTCATGAAAAAGTTGGTCCAAATGCACTGGCTCCAGGTCGCATTTGCGGGCAATCGCCGTGGCCAGAGTAGATTTTCCGCTGTTTGACGGACCCAGAATACAGATTCTGGGTCCCAGAGTGGAAAGAGGGATCGTGTTTTGCATCGTGTCGGGCGCCCATTGGATTCCAATTGTCATAAGGTTACCTATTTTTCCGATTCTCCATTGCCAAAGACCGGGGTCTGGCTACGATTATCGTTCTTGGCAACACACTTGTGATGGAGTTCCCTTAGCGTGCAGACCCCTCTGGCCGCAGCGTCAACACCACACCCACTCACAATAAAATCGGCCAGAAAATGTTGACTCCTGGTCCAGATCAACGCCCTTGACCCAGCTATCGCAAAATGCGATGGCACCATAGTAAATGGTTGATTTGGTTAATTTAAATGCCTGATTACAATCAATTTTCAACGATTTTAAAGGGTCAGAGATGAGAAACTACCGAATCGGCCAGATTGTGCCCAGTTCCAATACCACCATGGAAACGGAAATTCCAGCGATGCTGAACGCGCGCCGCGAACTGTTTCCGAACGAAACCTTTACGTTTCACTCTGCACGCATGCGCATGATGAGCGTCACGCCAGAGGAACTGACCGCGATGGATCAGGCCAGCGATCGTTGCGCCATCGAACTGAGCGATGCCCGTATGGATGTCATGGCCTATGCTTGCCTGGTGGCAATTATGGCCCAGGGCAACGGCTATCATCGCCAATCTCAGGCGCGACTGCAAAAAGCGGTTCAGGAGAACAACACCAACATCCCTATCCTGAGCTCAGCCGGCGCGCTGGTAGACAGCCTGAAAGAAA
>JBOIGK010000608.1:0-2655 GCA_050742695.1 Advenella sp.
GCTGCGGGCAACAAAACCAGGTATCGGATTTTTGTGCCGCCCCCCAAGCTGCCATGAACTTTTTGAACAGCAGCCATAGCGCCTCCTCCATCGCGCTTCCTGATACCCACGTCAACTGCTCTATAAATTGGTTTTCTTTATTCTCTAAAAAATAGGGTGTGTTGCTGGAATATTTATCCTTTGTGCGATACCGATGCTGCATGTATCGACATGTGCTGAACAAATCACATTTACTTCAGGCAACAAAAAAGCCACCAATTAAGGTGGCTAATTCGTTGATATTACTGCAAAATTGTTTGGCTCCCCGAACTGGGTTCGAACCAGTGACCTGCGGATTAACAGTCCGTCGCTCTACCGACTGAGCTATCGGGGATCAATTAAGAAAATGATTATAGCCAGAAACCGAATAGCAATGCAAGCACTTGCCCGTTTCCTCTATTCTTTTTTGCGAAAATGTTGCATTTGGCCGACGCCATAAAAAAACACGCGACCGAAGTCGCGTGCTTTCCGGCAATAACGCGCTCTTTAATGCGCCGAGGCTTTGCTGCTGCCAATACCGGTTTCTGCACGAACGCGCTGGGCGTCGTATGCAGCAATATCGACTGCGGCACGCTTGCTCTTGTCGGTCACAGAGAAGAACCAGATACCAGCGAAGGCGATGATCATGGAGAACAGTGCTGGTGACTTATAAGGGAACAGTGCACTGCCCACAGGATTGCCCAACGTCACTTCCCATACATCGGGCGACACGATGGTCAGCACTACCGAGGATATCAGCCCCAGGAAGCCGCCAATAACGGCACCACGCGTGGTCATTTTTTTCCACATAATAGACAGGAAAAGAACCGGGAAGTTGGCCGATGCCGCAATGGCAAACGCCAGTGACACCATGAAGGCCACGTTCTGCTTCTCGAACAGGATGCCCAGTAAAATGGCCAGCACACCCAACACGAACGTCGTGATGCGCGATACCCGCAGCTCGGTCGCCGAATCGACATTACCCTTGCGGAACACCGAAGCATACAGATCATGTGAGACCGCAGAGGCGCCCGACAAGGTCAGCCCGGCCACTACGGCCAGAATCGTGGCAAAAGCCACTGCCGAGATAAAGCCCAGGAAAATATGTCCGCCAACGGCATCGGCCAGATGCACCGCCGCCATATTGGCGCCGCCTATGAGGCCGCCCTTCGCATCAAGAAAATCAGGATTGGTGGACACGAAAATGATCGCACCAAAACCGATAATGAAAGTCAGCACATAGAAGTATCCGATCCAGGTTGTGGCCCAGAACACCGATTTACGCGCCTCCTTGGCATTGGGCACGGTAAAGAAACGCATCAGAATATGCGGCAGACCTGCAGTACCGAACATCAGGGCCATACCGAAGGAAATGGCAGAAATCGGATCCTTGATGAACGTACCCGGCCCCATGATGGACCTGCCTGCCACCGCCGCTTCTTCTGCCGTTTTACCTGCAGCCAATGCGCCCGCGGTCTTGACCTCGATGGCCTTGGAAAACAGCGCTTCAAAAGAGAAGTTGTTCAGTTTCATTACCATGAAGGCCATGAACGAAGCGCCCGCAAGCAGCATGACAGCCTTGATGATCTGCACCCACGTTGTGGCAGTCATCCCGCCAAACAGCACGTAGACCATCATCAGCACGCCCACGATCACAACCGCAATCCAGTAATCCAGACCGAACAGCAGTTTAATCAGCTGGCCGGCGCCTACCATTTGGGCAATCAGATAAAACAGCACCACCACAATGGTGCCGCAGGCCGCAAAAGTACGCACCGGCATCTGGGCGAAACGGTAACTGGCGACATCGGCAAAGGTGAACCTGCCCAGGTTGCGCAAGCGCTCGGCCATCAGGAACATAATGATGGGCCATCCCACCAGAAAGCCGATGGAGTAGATCAGGCCGTCATAACCGCTGGCCATGACCTGCGCGGCAATACCCAGAAAGGACGCAGCGGACATGTAGTCGCCCGCAATCGCCAGGCCATTCTGAAAGCCGGTGATCCCGCCGCCTGCCGTATAAAAGTCCGAGGCCGATTTGGTTCGGGCAGCGGCCCATTTGGTGATAAAAAGCGTGAGGCCAACAAAAACGACGAACATAATGATCGCCGTTATATTAACCTGCTGCTTGGTGGTTTCACCGATGGCGTCTGCACCGTAAGCGAGGGATAAAAACAGACCGGTAAAGGCAATACCGATCAGAAACCGCGATACACCTTTATTCATGAGTTGCCCCTACGTCATTTAACAGGCTGCGTTCCATGGCATCAAATTTTGAATTCGCAATCAAAATATAGACGCCGGTCAGTGCAATGATCAGGATCATCAGACCAAAACCTACCGGAATACCCCATGTCATGGCCCCACCACTGATGGACTGGGCGAACAACTGCTTGTCGAATGCGATAATGCCAATAAAACCGACATAATACGCAACCAGAATAATGGCCGAAAAGACCCAGCCATACGTGCTGCGCATTCGCGTCATTTCTTTGTATTTCGGGTTCGCCATCACCCGTTGAACGATATCCTCACTCATATCTTTCCTCCCAGAAAGTATCGTTAAATTTTGAGCGTTGTTCTCAAATGCTTATTATTTATGCAGCAAACATGACCGTTTTACCTGTAGCCCTATGT
>JBOIGK010000609.1:0-5630 GCA_050742695.1 Advenella sp.
CTCTACGGCATTACGCCCGAATGGCATGATGCCGGGCGCCTGCAACAGGCCGTTGCACTGGCCTGCGAAGGCGGCATGCGAGTGCTGCAGTGGCGACAGAAAACCATGCCGCCTGAACAGGCGCGCACGATCGCTGCGTCACTGCGGGCGATCTGTCGTGCAACCGGCGTGCTGTTCATTGTTAATGACGACTGGCAACTGGCCCTTGAGCTGGATGCAGATGGCGTTCATCTGGGCAAAAACGATGCAGCCATCGCAACCGTTCGCGCACAATTGCAACAACGGGCTCAGGCGCCCTTGCTGATCGGCGTCTCCTGCTATGACAGTCTGGAACTGGCCGACAGCGCCATGCAGGAGCAGGCAGATTACATCGCCTTTGGTGCGCTTTTTCCTTCCATGGTCAAGCCCGACGCTGTCCGTGCACCGTTGTCGCTGTTTCAGGCAGTAAGAAAACCGGCGGGTGCGCAGCGCAAGCCGGCAATGGTTGGGATTGGCGGAATTAACAAGCAAAATGCCCATCTGGCGGTAGAAGCGGGCGCCGACAGCATTGCCGTCATCACCGGCTTATTCGGCGAACCGGATATCCGCAGCGCCGCTGCCTACTACGCGTCGCTGTTTGACCAGCGTGCCTCGCCGTCATCATGATTGGCTTTTCCCGCCTCGTCATGTCTGCGGCGCCGCCCGCGACAAGCCCTGACACAACCGGCCTCCTTTTTCACTCATTTTTCAGATAAAGATTTCATTATGTCCCAGAACGAAGTTCTCTTTCAACGTGCCCTTCAATCCATTCCTGGGGGTGTCAATTCGCCGGTACGGGCGTTCCGCTCGGTAGGCGGCACGCCGCGCTTTATTAGCAAGGCAAAAGATGCTTATATCTGGGATGCCGATGGCAAACAGTATATTGATTACCTGGGCTCCTGGGGGCCGGCCATTGTTGGCCATGCGCATCCGGAAGTTGTTCAGGCGGTGCAGCGAGCAGCAGAATCTGGCTTGTCTTTCGGCGCGCCGACCGAAGCCGAATCTTTACTGGCCGAAGCAATTATTGCGCGCATCCCATCCATTGAAAAGGTCCGCCTGGTCAGCTCGGGGACCGAAGCCACCATGAGTGCCATTCGTCTGGCCCGTGGCGCCACCGGTCGCAATAAGATCATCAAATTCGAAGGCTGCTACCATGGTCACGCCGATAGCCTGCTGGTCAAGGCCGGCTCGGGACTGCTGACCTTTGGCAACCCGACCTCTGCTGGCGTCCCGGCCGAATTTGTCGCGCATACGCTGGTGCTGGACTATAACGACCTGGATGCAGTCAAGGCTGCATTTGCCGAATTCGGCCCCGAGATTGCCTGCATTATTGTTGAACCGATAGCCGGCAATATGAACCTGATCAAGCCGGCAGAAGGATTCCTGGCCGGCCTGCGTGCATTGTGCACGCAGTATGGCGCACTGCTGATTTTCGACGAAGTCATGACAGGCTTTCGCGCCGGCCCGCAGGGGGTACAGGGCCTGTCGGGCGTAACACCCGACCTGACCACGCTGGCCAAAGTCATCGGCGGGGGCATGCCCGTGGGCGCCTTCGGCGGCCGCGCCGACATTATGGACCAGATTGCGCCGCTGGGGCCGGTCTATCAGGCGGGCACGCTGTCAGGCAACCCGGTATCCGTCGCCGCCGGCCTTATCACACTTGAAATATTGTCGCGCCCCGGTTTCTATGAGCACCTGCAGACACAATCGGCCAAACTGGTTGCCGGCTTGCAGGAAAAGGCCAAAGCCGCAGGCGTCGCATTCTGCGCCGACTCGGTCGGTGGCATGTTCGGCCTGTATTTCCGCGAAACCGTCCCTACCACTTTCGCTCAGGTGTCTGACGTCAACCACGATGCCTTCAAGGTCTTTTTCCACGGCATGCTGGACAATGGCGTTCATCTGGCGCCATCGGCTTTTGAAGCCGGTTTTGTCTCGGCCATGCATAGTGATGAAATTCTGGAAAAAACGCTGGAAGCAGCCGCTCGCGCATTTTCACTGCTGTAGCAATGAACGGCGCCAGATCACTTGCGCGCCCTGCGCTATCGATTTGGTGCCGGACTCCCTGCAGCCGCTGTTTCCGTGTCTGGCATCGGGAAAACGCCACGGCGGGCCTGGTGAGAATTTTTTTCCAGACATCCCGGTTTTCTCAATGTGAAATAAAAAAGACGCTACACTCAGGGTTATCCATAATATGTTAAAGGTGTTGAAGCTGTATGGCTGTAAACTTAAATATACCTGACGAATCAGCTATTTATCCGGTAGCAGGGGTTGAAATTGGCATTGCTCAAGCCGGGATCAAAAAGCCCGGCCGTGATGACCTCACATTATTCAAATTTACGCCAGGCACCTCTGTTGCCGGTGTTTTTACCCGCAACCGTTTCAGAGCCGCCCCGGTGCAAATCTGCGAATCGCGCCTGGCCAAGGGCAATGCCATGCGCGCCCTGGTTATCAATACCGGCAATGCAAATGCAGGCACCGGCGCCGACGGCCTGGAACGCGCCTTTGAGACCTGCCGTGTGCTGTCCAAGGAACTGGGCCTGTTGGAAGAAGAAATCTTGCCATTTTCTACAGGGGTTATTCTTGAACCCCTGCCAGTAGACAAGATTACGGCAGCATT
The DNA here is from genome assembly GCA_050742695.1 of Advenella sp. GTDB lineage: Bacteria > Pseudomonadota > Gammaproteobacteria > Burkholderiales > Burkholderiaceae_B > Advenella. Next base: position 2,636 of record JBOIGK010000609.1, read on the forward strand.
GCCTCAATGCATCCGGTCCCTGGAAAAAAATGCCTGGCTCAAGGCAGCGCACAGCATCATGACCACCGATACGCTGCCCAAAATCTGTTCAAGGCAACTGACTCTGGACGGGCGTAAAGTGAGCATTACCGGCATCAGCAAAGGCGCCGGTATGATCCGCCCGAATATGGCCACCATGTTGGGCTTTGTCGCGACCGACGCGGAAATCGCCCCGGCACTGCTCAAGGAGCTGGTCAAAGATATTGCCAACCGTTCTTTTAACCGTATCACGGTAGACGGGGACACCTCGACCAATGACTCATTCATTGTGATCGCCACCGGTCAAAGCGGCATACAGGTGCAGGACGAGCAAAGTCCGCATTACCAGACCATTAAGGCAGAGTTGATTGAAGTAGCCCGCGAGCTGGCGCAAAAAATTGTGCGTGATGCCGAAGGCGCCACCAAATTCATCACCATCCAGGTGGAAGAGGCCGAAAGCAGCCAGACTGCGCTGAAAATTGCCTACGCGATTGCGCACTCCCCGCTGGTCAAAACCGCCTTCTACGCATCGGATCCGAACCTGGGTCGCATTCTGGCCGCCATTGGTTACGCCGGCGTCGATGACCTGAATATAAACGCCCTGCGCCTGTGGCTTGACGATGTGCTGGTAGCCACCGACGGCGGCCGCAATCCTGCCTACCTGGAGGAAGACGGCCAGCGCGTCATGCAGCAGGCCGAGATTCTGGTGCGTGTAGCGCTTGGCCGAGGCAATGTATCGGAAACGGTATATAGTTGCGACTTCTCGCATGAGTACGTCAGCATCAACGCAGACTACCGTTCCTGAGGCAAAACCCGGGCAGCGTAGCCAGGCCTGGCATGATCTTCATTGGCTGACGCATGCTCCGGATCTGCTGGCGCCAGCGGCAAATCTGCCACTGGCAAGCTGGCCTCCCACTGCGCTGCGCGAGATTGACTGCTGGCTGCAGCACCAAGGCACTGAAGGCAATACGCCCGAGGCCCTCACCAGCGACTTCGGCGCACATTACCGCCGGCTTGGGCTCTATGCCGAAGCCCTGCTGCGTACCGCCCTGCAGCACGCCGACAGCATTGAACTGCTGGCGCACCATACTCCCATCCACATCACCGTTTCCCTGGCTTCTTGTACCGCACAGCAGACCATTGGTGAACTTGACTATATCTGGCGTGATCGCAGCAACAACCAGGTGTGGCACTGGGAGCTGGCCGTCAAATATTATCTTTATGTGCCGCAGGCAAGCCGGATCCAGGACGCCGACCGGTTCGTCGGCCTGCAACAACGCGATACGCTGGCCCGCAAAACCGCAAAATTACGCGATCAGCAGTTGCCGCTGTCGGCCACGCCGCAGGTCACCCGGCAACTGGGCCTGCCGGTCGACGCCGCTGCAGCGTATGTCAAGGGCTGGCTGTTCTACCCCTTGCAGGGTGAGCGCTGGAATGATTATGTCCTTGCCGAACCGGCCTCCAGGGCGATGCTCAATCCGCTGCACCCAAAGGGCTGGTGGCTGACGCAAGCCGATTTTGCAAAGCGCCTCGCTCGGCAAACCAGTGCGAGCACAGATACTCTGCGCTGGCGCATTCTATCGCGTATGCAATGGCTGGCGCCGCAACCGGCCGATGTTGCTGACACGCTTGAGGCCACTGAGCTTCTGGCGCAACTGCAATCCTGGTTCTGTGCCGGCGCCACAGTCACCGGCCCAAGGCCGGGGCTGCTGATCGTTGCATTGGCCCCATCGCAGGTCGCTACACCGGTTGGCGGCACCGGCGCGTCGGCAATGGCCCCAGCAGGCGCAGTGTCTACCGCGCCCGGGACCGGGCAACTGCCGCCAGAGTCTCCCGGCCAGGCGTACACGGAAGTACATCGCGGCTTTGTGGTTGCCAATAACTGGGTCGACGCAGTATTGTGATCACGTTGCGGGCAGGCATCTGTCGGCAAAAATACCACATTTTGTTCCGGTTTATCCCCTTGCCGGCTGGCTTTGTTGGAACAAGCGATTGATTCTTTTGACTTTTTATTGGTTTTCGCAGTAGAATAACGGGCTTAGCATTGAAATATGCTAATTCCAAATTTATTTTTAGAGGTTAACCCATATGTACGCGGTCATAAAAACCGGAGGCAAGCAGTATCGTGTTGCCGAAGGTCAAAAACTCAAGGTAGAACAGATACCGGCAGACATCGGGCAAGAAATCTCGCTAGACCAAGTTCTGTCAGTAGGCGAAGGTGAAACACTCAAAGTGGGTGCTCCCCTGGTTGCTGGCGCTGTGGTTAAAGCCAAAGTTCTTGCACATGGACGTCACGACAAGGTGAAAATTTTCAAAATGCGCCGTCGCAAGCATTATCAGCGGCACCAGGGCCATCGCCAGAATTACACCCAGATCGTCATCGAAGCAATCACTGCTTGATCCGTTCGTTAACAGCACAACAGGAGCTTAAACATGGCACAGAAAAAGGGCGGCGGCTCGACCCGCAACGGCCGCGACTCGGAATCCAAACGACTGGGCGTAAAAGCCTTTGGCGGTGAAGTTATTCCAGCCGGTTCAATCATTGTTCGTCAGCGTGGCACACGTTTTCATCCGGGAACCAATGTTGGTATCGGTAAAGACCACACTCTGTACGCACTGGTAGACGGCAGTGTTTCCTTTTCACATAAAGGCGCACTCAACAAGCATACCGTTTCCGTCACAAAGGTAGACTAAACCTTTCCCCGGACATCATGCAGTGCCGTTCACTTGTCGCCAGGTGAACGGCATTTTTTATTCCGCAACACGCTCTGATACGATCAGAGCTGCCCGCGTGAATGATAATAAAGCACTTACACGGCGACTCCACTTATTACAGGCCACAGGAATCCATCATGAAATTCGTTGACGAAGCGACGATCGAAGTCATTGCCGGCAAGGGCGGCAACGGGGCGGCGAGTTTTCGTCGCGAAAAATTCATCCCCAAGGGCGGCCCCGATGGCGGCGATGGCGGACGTGG
>JBOIGK010000610.1:0-5692 GCA_050742695.1 Advenella sp.
CATCTACATGCGGCTCGTTGGAAAATACATCCAGGCCCGCGGAAAATAATTTTCCGCTGTTCAGTGCATTAATCAAGGCGTCGTCATCAACCAGGTCCCCACGCGAAATATTGATCAACACAGAGCCGTCTGGCATGCGGCCGATGCTTTCGGCATTGATGATGCCTTTTAAAGCAGGCGATCCGGGGGCTGCCACTACAACGATATCTGCGTCGCTCAGTGCATCGTACAAATTCTCGCGAAAGAGGGCGCCCATCTCCTGGTCGGGGTCAAGGCGACGACGATTGTGATAATGAATTTGCATGCCGAATGCGCGCGCGCGTCGGGCTATTTCGCGGCCAATTCTTCCCATTCCGAAAATGAGCAGGCGTCTACCGGTAAGCCCTATACCTAATAATTGCGTAGGACTCCATCCTTTCCACTGACCGCTTCTGACCAATTGGTCAGCCTCATAGCCGCGCCTGCATGCATTCAAGATCAGCATCATTGCAATTTCGGCGCATGCTTGGCTCAGTACATCTGGTGTATGTAGTACCTGGATTCCAAACCTGTTTGCGGCGCCCATATCAATATGGTCGTAGCCCACTGACAATGTTGCGACATAACGCAAGCATGGCGACAACTGTTCAATAAGATCCTCAGTGATCGACTCTGTAGCGGTAACAAACAGAATCTGGCTGCCCTTTGCCAAACGAGCTATGTCATTGGGCCCCAGAATGCTGTCGTGTTCATTGATGCGTAAGTTATAGCGCTCCTGCAAAGCCAGTTCAACGTCATGTGTAAGACGGCGGCATAGGTATGCGCTCGGTTTTGAATCGCCCGATGACATATGTGGTTTGTCTCCATACTTTGATTTAATTTGTATTATGAATTTGTCTGTTTAATTCTATATTTCATCAGACAAATTTGTCAAGCAAATATAAATTTGATATTCTGTTACCTATTGACTTGAGATTTCCTCACTTCAGAAGACGGCAATAATAGGAAGCAAACTGGCATCATGAGTGAGCCCAAATTTACCAATGAAAAAACGCTTTCAGATCGCATCACGGATATATTGGCCAAGCAGATTCGCAACGGTGAGTACCCAATAAATTCCAGGTTACCGACTGAGAAATTTATGACACAAGAGTATGGGGTGAGTCGTTCAGTCGTACGTGAAGCAATTTCGCGCCTTAAATCCGAAGGGCTAGTAGAAACCAGACAGGGTAGCGGCACGGTCGTGCTCAATCCACAAGCCAACGACGTTTTTCGTTTAGGGCAACTTGATGACAATCCTGCCTTGGGTGTACTGCGGATTATCGAGCTTCGTCGAGGAATAGAAGCAGAGATGGCGGCATTGGCCGCTGAGCGCCGCTCAAAATCCCAAATGGCGGAGATCAATAGTGCTCTGATCGATATAGATAAGGCTGTCGATGCCGGTGGCGATGGCGTACGAGAAGATTTGGCATTTCATCTTGCGATTGCCAAAGCCACGGCAAACCCGCTCTACGCGGAATTGCTCGGGATGCTGACGCGTGCTATACAGGATGCAATAAGGGTGACACGCGGAAATGAGGCCCGCCAGAGCCAATTGTCTGAGAGTGTGCGCGCCGAGCATGAGGCTATCCGGCAGGCCATTGAGCAGCAGGACGTGGAGGCGGCGCGGGCAATGGCGTTCTGCCACATGCAAAATACTGCGGGGCGTATAGCAAATGTAGACCCCGAATACTGGAAAGGATCAAATAAGGACGCGGCGCGCAGGCTTGCCAGAACAAAGCTGGTCAATACTGTACTGGGTAAATAGCATATTGATATGCTCGCCATGGGGCATGGTCGATCCTGCAGCCTGACAACAGGCCTGTGAAGCAAACGATGGCGCCAGACAACGCCACCGCCGTTAATTCTTCACGCGCTCCACGCCGCCTTGGTTGCCAGCGCGCATTCATGCATCACGGTCAGTGCGCGCTGCGTCGTTTCAGAACCCAGCACGAACGGATTGGGCTCGCCCTTTTTCATCTGTGCCAGTTTGATATCGGCCAGGTCCATGCCGCTGTGGTTGGACAGGAATACGTCAATGTTCTGTGTGCCTGCCATATCACGCACCCGGGCGGTTGCATCAATATAAGCCTGTAGGCGTTCCATGCGGTTGGGCTGCTTGCCAAAATTGAATGACGTGCCGCCCCACAGGAAGGCGCGGTGGCTTTTGCCATCGCTTTTGGCGTCAAACGCCACCGAGATCGTGCCCATGGTATGGCCCGGTGTCATCACGATGTCAACGGTGGTATCGCCCAGTGTCAGCTTGGCGCCGTCTTCTACGACCATATCACGCTTGGGCGGACGACCCCAACTGGGCACTTCGAACTCCAGTTTGGTTTCCATCATGGTCCAGTCGGCTTCGCTCGCAATGATTTTCGGATGAAAATGCTCCACCAGGTAATTGGCGCCGCCGTAGTGGTCGCCATGGCCGTGCGTGATGACGACCATCTTGATCTGTGCCGGATCCAGGCCCAGCTTGCGCATGCCTGCGACGATCACATGTTCGGCATCATCAGCATTGTTCATTGCATCGATCAGGATGATGCCGTCGGATGTAGTAATGGCCCAGGCGCTGACCCATTTGCCACCGACGAAGTACAGGTTATCGAAAGCCTGGCCTGGCGGTGGTGCCGGTTGCGCCATCAGCTCCTGGATCGATGGTCCTTTTTTTGCCGTGGCCGGCAACGCCACGTCACCCAGCTTCAGTAACTGTTTGAGATCGCTGCCGGCAGCGGTGCGCGCTGCAGCCAGATGACGCTGTACATCAGGCGACTGGGCTGCTGCAGGTGAAATGTTTAACGCATAGGTTGCGCAGCAGGCGCAGCCGGCTGCCAGAAAGTAACGTCTGCCAGACGATGCGACCGCATCCTCGCTGGTGTTGCCACTGTTGTTGATCCATGATCCGAATAGCCGCATTAGTGTCTCCCGTTGTTTTGATTAAGCTCGTGTGCTGTGCGCCGCAGGCCTGTGGTGCCAGTCAATTATAGTCAGATCACGGTCTGTCACGACGTTACGGCAAATTTTTAATACCTTACTGAATGAAACGTTGGTAAACATGGGTAGTTACGCCCGCAAACCGGTAGCAGATTTTTGTTGATTAAAATAACGTCAAGGCGACCATCGGGCAAGCAGCCAGATCGGGTTTTGGCAGCTATAATTGTGCCGAAATTTCCAACCATTCGCAGTGCACAATCTATAGGGATTAATTCGATGAGTAAAGCCGCAATCGTAGCCGGTGTTGTTATTGCTGCCGGCGCAGCCTGGACCGGATCAAGCTGGTATCTGGGTACGCAGATCCAGGAGCGACTCGACGACTATCTGGTTAAAGCCAACGAGTATCTGAAAAAAGAAGGCGACGGACGAATGAGTGTGGAAGCGGTCAGTTATGACAAGGGTGTTTTTTCGTCTGACGCGGTATATAAACTCAATATGAACTTGCCAGAACTGTCGGCCCTGCCCAAGGAAGTGCTGCTCAACAGCCATATCGAACACGGGCCGATATCGCTTAACGCCTTGTTGCGGGGTGAATTTGTCACCGGATATGCAACCGCCCTCACAACGCTGATCAACGATGAAAAGACCAAGCCGCTGTATGACGCGGCTGGCGGCAAAGAGCCGTACGTGCAAAGCGATCGCATTGATTTTTCGGGAAATGTGCATTCCACCGCCAAATTAGAGGCACTGGATGCGACATTTGGAGAGGGCACCTTCAAGTCTCAGCCGGCAACGGTAACGTCGTTCGTAGACAAGGACTTTACCAAGCTTGACATGACGTTCGATCTTCCCGAGGCGAGCCTGACTAACTATGCCAAAGTTGATTTTTCCGTGAAGAACGTGACGGGACAGGCCAGTTCCAGCAAAACCGCTTCAGGCTTGTTCGTGGGCCCGGGAAAAATGAGTATCGGCATGCTTGAGATCAAGCCGAAGAACGATAAAACGGTGTCAATAGCCGATTTCAAGATCGATGCGAAAACGGAAGAAGTGGATAGTTTTCTTAACCTGAACGTAGGCTACGATCTTGGCAAGGTGCTGGTTAACAATATCGATTTTGGCGCCATCAAATTGAACGTAGCCTTTGACCATCTAGACCGCCAGGCGGTGGACAAATTCAGGCAACAGGCCGGATCGCTCAATATCACGCCAGACAACGTTGAGCAGCAGGGTGAGCAAATTGAACAGTATTATGCAGAGCTGTTCACCAGCCTGATACGCCAGAAGCTGCAGGTGCGTGTTTCCCCATTCTCATGGAAAACAGTAAATGGAGAAGGGTCACTAGAGGCTTCCGCCAATTTTGATGGCGCCGGCCAGCCCGAGGGACAGACGATGCAAGACAACCAGTTCCTGGTCGAGTCGCTGAAAAAAGTTCAATTTTCTCTGAAAGCCGATACCCGTCTGATCCGTGATGTTGTGTCGGCTGGTGCTCAGGTCAGTGGTGCAAAAGACAAGGCAGTGGCCGACAAACAAGGGGATGATCTTGCCAACATGGCAGGGCTTATGGCGCAGATGTCGGGTCTTGGAAAACTTGACAACGGTGTGATCAACAGCGATATCGCTTACGATTCGGCCATGAAGCCAGAAGAACAAATCACACTCAATACCGAGAAAATGAGCGTGCAGGAGTTGGCCGCTAAAGCGGGTTCTGCTGTCTCTGGCGCGCCGCGCTGATTGGCCTTGGATATATCCCGGCGCGGCCCGTGACCGGCTGGGGCCACCAGCATCTGCATTTGGTTCCAAGTTATCGCAACTGGCCAGGCGGCTCGCCGTCTGTCGGGTTATTGAGCCGCCTGCTGCGCCAGCTTTGCAATGACCTTGATCTCGAAGTCAAAGCCGTAGAGCCAGGTGACGCCAACGGCAGTGAGCGTCGGATAAGGGGCCTGGCCCCAATACTCGGGAACGACTTTCCAGATGGTTTCAAATGTCGATTGCGGATCGACCATGAAAACCGTCACGTCAATCACCTCTTCGAAACTGCTGCCCGCCGCTTTCAGAATACCGTTCAGGTTATCAAATGCGCGGCGCACCTGCGCCTCCAAATCCGGTTCTGGTGAACCATCTTCCCGGCTGCCGACCTGGCCAGAAACGAATAAAAAGCCATTGGCCCGAATCGCTGGTGAATAGTGATTCTTCTCATACAGAGCCTGGCGCCCAGGCGGAAAAACGACATCGCGTTTTGTCATAGCTTCTCTCCATTAATGAGTCCGGCAGACTCGACAACAACAATAAAGAGAGTCTATGTTTTCCGGTTTGACGGATAAACCGGCAAATCTGTCCATCACTGTTTGTAAAATACAAACAATCCTATACTTGGGAACATACATGGACCGATTCGATGCGATGTGGGCATTTGCCCGAGTGGTGGAAACCGGCAGTTTTACCAAGGCGGCAGAGACGTTGCATATGAGCCGAACCAGTGTCACGCAATTGGTGCAGCAACTGGAAGCGCGCCTGCGTGTTCGTCTACTTAACCGGACCACGCGCAAGGTCAATGTGACCGCCGATGGCGCTGCCTACTACGTGCGGGTGATCAGGTTGCTGGCCGACATGGACGATGCCGAAACCAGTCTGTCCAGCGCTGCGGCATTGCCCCGGGGGCGGCTGCGAGTCGACGTTCCCAGTCCGTTTGCGCGTATGGTGCTGGTGCCGGCGTTGCCGGCATTTCATGCCCGGTATCCGG
>JBOIGK010000611.1:0-4844 GCA_050742695.1 Advenella sp.
CCCATATTGCACCAGCCAAAGCCCATGCAGCAGCGCTGGGTCGCCGTGAAACCAAAGGCTACGAAGAAATGATCAACAATGGTCGTTACGCATTTCTGTCGGCGCCAGCCATTTCAGGCTTGCTCGAAGGCGGCGTGCCTGTTGTGGTTGACGGCCAGACTATTGGCGCTGTCGGTGTATCAGGAGTCCAGGCCAGCCAGGACGCTGAAACGGCCATAGCCGGTATCGCTGCGATTACTGGCTGATCCATCAGCCCAACCGCACCTCCAGGGATCGCCGTGAACACGGCGCCCTGCCTGGCGGCCCCCTAGGCTTTGTGCTTTCGCGGATAGTGCCATGCCCCTAAATGTGGCAGGTAAACATGAAAAATGCACCAAACACACACAATGCGTTTGGTGATTCATCAAAATGCGCCAAAATAAATCAGGGCAATCACCTAGATAGTGCATTTTTCGCTGCACCGCACACAATATAGCGGTATTATATTTACCCCTCGCATAACAATCATTGTGCACCCCGCCGTTTTCACCCTGCTGCCCTACGCGTTGGGTACTCCCGGCGCGCATACGTTTGCCTGTAACCCTTAATCTGCTCATTACATTCAATTCATATGACATATATTGATACGACGCTGGCCCGACTGGCCAAATCCAGCCCATCGCAATCGGAGTTCTATCAGGCTGTCCTGGAAGTACTCGAATCACTTTCTCCGCTGTTCGAAAAAGAAAAACACTATCTGGATCAGAACATCATAGAACGGATCGTTGAGCCTGAGCGTCAGATCATGTTTAGGGTTACCTGGGTAGACGACAAAGGTAAAATCAACGTCAACAAGGGCTACAGGGTCGAGTTCAACTCCGCCATCGGCCCATACAAAGGCGGTTTGCGTTTTCATCCCAGCGTCTCGGCCAGCATTATCAAGTTTCTTGGCTTTGAGCAAACGTTCAAGAACTCGCTCACCGGCCTGGCTATCGGCGGCGGCAAAGGCGGCAGCGATTTCGATCCCAAAGGCAAGTCAGACAATGAAATCATGAGTTTCTGCCAGGCCTTTATGTCTGAACTGTACCGCCACATCGGCCCTACCATCGACGTGCCTGCCGGCGACATTGGCGTGGGCGGCCGCGAAATCGGCTATCTTTTCGGCCAATACAAGCGCCTGACCGGTCGCTACGAAGGTGTGCTTACCGGCAAGCGTATTCCATGGGGTGGCTCACTGGTACGCACCGAAGCAACCGGCTATGGCGCGGTCTACTTTGCCCAGAATATGCTGCAAAATGCGGGCGACCATCTGGACGGCAAGATCTGTGCCGTGTCGGGCGCAGGCAACGTGGCCATCTACACGATCGAAAAACTGTATCAGTTGGGTGCCACACCCGTAACCTGCAGCGATTCGCGCGGCATGATTTATCACAAATCCGGTATTAATCTGGAAACGCTCAAGCAACTCAAGGAAAAGCAGCAGGCACCCCTGCAGAACTATCTGCAAACGCACCCTGATGCCGTTTATAAGGCCGTGGCCGACTATGCGCCAGGTCGCAACGAGGTATGGTCTGTTCCCTGCGATCTGGCTTTCCCCAGCGCAACACAGAACGAACTGAACCAGGCCGACGCATTGGCCTTGCTCGCCAATGGTTGCAAACTGGTGGCAGAAGGCGCCAACATGCCTTCCACGCCTGAAGCCGTTGAGGAGTTTCTCAAGGCCCGCATCCATTATGCGCCCGGCAAAGCAGCCAACGCCGGTGGCGTTGCTACCAGTCAGCTGGAAATGGCGCAGAACGCAGCCATGATCCAGTGGAGTTTTGACGAGGTTGACCTGCGCCTGAAAAACATCATGAAAAATATTTTCACCAGCGCATGGGAAACGGCAGACGAGTTCAACCAACCGGGCAACCTGGTGCTGGGCGCCAATATTGCGGGCTTTCGCAAGGTCGCCGATGCCATGATCGACCAGGGCGCGGTCTGATCCACGATCACCGCCCACCGATTGGCGCGCTTGCCGTAATTGGTGGGCCTAAGCATAAAAAAACACCCGGTCATTTCTGATCGGGTGTTTTTTATTGCCTGGCAGATACGCTGGCAGTCAAGCATCTAGTGCTTACACTGCAGCGACCTGCCGTACCAGCGTATTGCCTCTGATGAAACAATACGCTTTGCCGCTATAGCTTACTCTGCCGGTTTTTCAGATGGCTCGCCGCCTTCTGCAGGCGCATTTTCCTGCGCACCTTCCAGTCCGCCCAATGCCTTGGCTGACAAGCGCAGACGACCACGATCGTCGGCTTCAATAACCTTGACTTTGACTTTCTGTCCTACCGTGAGCACATCATTGATGTTGGCGATACGGTAGTTGGCGATTTCGGAAATATGCAACAGCCCATCACGACCAGGCAGAATCTGCACGATACCGCCAAAGTCCAGCAGACGCAACACGGTACCCTCGTAGACCTGACCTACCTCAACCACAGCAGTCAGCTCGGCGATACGACGCTCTGCTTCCTTGGCTTTGTCCAGGTCGGCGCTGGAGATAGTAACCACACCTTCGTCGCTGATATCGATATGGCAACCGGTCTCTTCTGTCAGCGCACGAATCGTGGCGCCACCCTTGCCGATCACGTCACGGATTTTTTCCGGATTGATTTTCATGGACAACATGCGTGGCGCAAAGGTAGACAGCTCTTCGCGAGAACCGGTAAGCGCTTCAGTCATTTTACCCAGGATATGCATACGGCCATCGCGGGCCTGAGCCAGTGCGACCTGCATGATTTCCTTGGTGATGCCCTGGATCTTGATATCCATTTGCAAAGCAGTGATACCGTTTTTGGTGCCAGCCACTTTGAAATCCATATCACCCAGGTGATCCTCGTCGCCCAGAATATCGGTCAGCACGGCGAACTTGCCACCGTCCTTGATCAGGCCCATGGCCACACCAGCAACGTGATCCTTAACAGGTACGCCAGCATCCATCATGGCCAGTGAGCCACCGCAAACGGAAGCCATGGATGAAGAGCCGTTGGATTCTGTAATTTCAGACACGACACGAATCGTGTACTGGAAATCTTCGTGAGAAGGCAGCGTTGAAATCAGCGCGCGCTTGGCAAGACGGCCATGACCGATTTCACGGCGTTTTGGTGCGCCGAAACGCCCAGTCTCGCCCGTTGCAAACGGAGGCATATTGTAGTGAAGCATGAAACGGTCACGGTATTCACCCATCACCGAATCGATGATCTGCTCGTCCTGCTTGGTGCCCAGGGTAGCGATAACCAGCGCCTGCGTTTCACCACGGGTGAACAGTGCACTGCCATGAGCGCGCGGCAGCACGCCCAAACGGATAGAGATAGGACGTACCGTACGGGTGTCACGCCCGTCAATGCGGGGTTCACCAGCCAGGATCTGGCCGCGCACGATTTTGGATTCCAGATCGAACAGAATATTGTCGACAGCAACCCCATCAGGCGCATCCTGACCCGCCTGCGCGGCCTGTTCAGCCAGCGTTTGCTTGACTGCTGCAGTCACTTCACGCAGTTTGGTTGTCCGTTCCTGTTTTTCGCGGATTTCATAGGCGCTTTTCAAGCCTGATTCGGCAGCGGCAGTCACTGCAGCGATCAGCGCTTCGTTTTTAGCTTCTGGCTGCCAGTCCCACTCGGGTTTGCCGGCTTCGGCCACCAGTTCATGAATGGCATTGATGGCAGCTTGCATTTGCTCATGACCAAACACCACGCCGCCCAGCATTACTTCTTCGGACAACTGTTTGGCCTCGGATTCAACCATCAGCACGGCGTTTTCAGTACCGGCAACGACCAGATTCAAGTCGGAGTCTTGCAACTGATCCTGCGTAGGATTCAGCAGATATTGTCCGTTGATGTAACCGACACGAGCGGCGCCAATCGGACCATCAAAAGGAATGCCGGACACGGCCAGCGCAGCTGAACTGGCGATCAGGGCAGCAATATCAGGATCGATCTGAGGATCAACCGACAGGACGTGAACAATAACCTGAACTTCATTATAGAAGCCTTCAGGAAACAGCGGACGCAGTGGGCGGTCAATGAGCCGGCAAGTCAGTGTTTCTTTTTCGGAAGGCTTGCCTTCGCGTTTGAAAAAACCACCGGGAATACGGCCCGCAGAATAGGTTTTCTCAACATAATCAACAGTAAGTGGGAAAAAATCCTGCCCGGGCTTGGCATTTTTTGCTGCAACGACGGTGGCCAGCACAACGGTATCACCCATTGAAACCACAACGGCGCCTGAAGACTGACGGGCGATTTCGCCGGTTTCCAGTACAACAGTCTGATCGCCATACTGAAACGACTTGGTCACTTTGTTAAACATTTTTCAATCCTTACAATAAAGCCAGAGAGATCTGTCCGTTTTCAACCGCACACCACGATTCTGTGTACGCGTACAAACCCCGTTCAGGCACAATAAAAAAAACCGTGCCAGGCGCCAGCCTGGCGCTCTGCACGGTTTTGTGTTGGGCGCAAACCCAATATCACTTACGCAGACCGAGTTTTTCGATGAGTGAGCGGTAAGCGTCAGGGTTACGACCTTTCAGGTAGTCGAGCAGTTTACGGCGACGGCTAACCATGCGCAACAAACCACGACGTGAGTGGTGGTCTTTCATGTGTTCTTTGAAATGACCGGTTAATTCGTTGATACGGGCGGTCAGCAAAGCAACCTGCACTTCGGGAGAACCTGTATCGCCCTGAGCGCGACCGTATTGAGCAACAATTTCGGATTTTTTGATATCAGCAACTGACATATTGAATAAGCCTCATGAACTGGCGGTAAAACCGAGGCGTTTTACCGTGAAGTATTAAAAATAAAATATCGGATAATTTCCCGACCGA
>JBOIGK010000612.1:0-2970 GCA_050742695.1 Advenella sp.
AACCTCACTCGCGCTTGCGTTGAACGCGAAACTGACCCACGTTCCGTACAAGGGTAGTGCGCCCGCGCTTCAGGACTTGATCGCCGGTCGACTGACATTCATGGTCGACAGTCGCTCAACGACCGCCCCCTTTATCGAGAATGGATCTTTGCGTGCATTGGCCATCAGCAGCAGCAAGCGCGCGCCGGATGTGCCTGATATACCGACCGTGGCAGAGTCCGGCGTGCCTGGTTTTAACGTGACAACGTGGCAAGCCGTAGTGATGCCCAAAGGTACGCCGCAGCCCATTATCGACAAATTTTCCAAGGCCCTGCGCGACGCGCTGCAAACTCCTGTGGTGCGCGAACGGTTTGCCCGCGTGTATACGCCGTTAGTCGGCAGTACACCGCAGGAATTTGACCGATTCTGGGCCAGCGAACGGGCCGAGGCCAAAGCGCTGGTTGAGAAAGCCAAGCTTCAAATTGAATGAGAGTGACATGACCAAAATTGAAATCAGAATTTGGATGGGAAACTGAATATGGATCTGGGATTGAAAGACAGCACCGCTTTGATAACAGGCGGCGCCGGCACACTGGGCCTGGCAATGGCAACGCGTTTTCTTCAGGAGGGTTGCAATGTCGTGGTATGCGATGCCAGCCAGACGTCAATTGACAACGCCTGCCAACAGCTTGCTGCCTTTGAGGGACGTGTGCTTGGCGTACTTACTGATGTGACGGACAAGAATTCGGTGGCGCAGGCCGTACAACAGGCTACCGATAAGTGGAAAAAAATTGATGTACTGGTCAATAACGCCGGTTTTGCGCGTGATCGCTATTTGACCAAAATGTCTGAAGAGGACTGGCATGCGGTTCTGGATGTGACGTTGCAAGGCGCTTTCCATTGCACCCGTGCCGTATTGCCGATGATGATGGAAAACCGATACGGCCGCGTTATTAATATCGCATCGCGTGCGCATCTTGGCAATCCAGGGCAGACCAATTATTCAGCTGCAAAAGCCGGCTTGATAGGCTTCACCCGTTCGCTGGCGCTGGAATCCGGCAAATTCGGTATCACGGCCAATGCCGTGGCGCCGGGGGTCATCTCTACGCCTCGCATGCAGCAACGTCCCGACTATCAGGAGTTGACCGAACGCGCCAAATCCAATACGCCGGTCGCCCGTCTGGGCGATCCGGCCGATGTGGCCGCAACCGTCGCTTTCCTGGCTTCCCGTCTGGCCGGGTTTACCACCGGCGAAACCGTCCATGTCACCGGAGGACGTTACGCATGAGCACGCCTTTTGATCTGAACGAGCATTTGAGCCGTCGCCTGTATTTTGATGATATCGATGAGGGGCAGAGCTGGATCAGTCCGCGTCGCACCGTGACCGAGGCGGATGTGATTCAGTTCGCCGGTCTCTCGGGTGATTTCAACTCGCTGCACACGGATGCGGTTTATGCGCAAGAACATCCTTTCGGTCAACGCGCTGCCCACGGGATGCTGACACTGGCCATCGCCTCCGGGTTGACCACGCGCATGCCGGTTTATCGGTTGATGGATGGCGCCCGGTACGCGCTGGTTGAATTGCGATGTCAATGGCGCAAACCGGTGTTTATCGGCGATACGATTCATGTGGAGCTGCGCATCGGCAAAAAAACCAAATCGCAGAAGCGGCCCGGAACGGGCCGGGTCTTGATGCATCGCATTATCAAAAATCAGCATGGTGAGGTCGTGGCCGACACCGAATGGACGACGCTGATGACATGCAGAAAGGAGGACGTATGAACGCAGGAGTGTCACAGTTCAAAGCCGGCCGGTTGCAATCGAATACCGTTTTTGACAGCCTGGCCAGATTGATACAGCCCCGTTCCGTGATGATTGTCGGTGCATCCACTACCGCAGGTACGTTAGGTTACACCACAGTGCAGAATCTGGTTGAACACTCGGATTTCGATGGCGACGTGTACTTGGTGAACCCCCGAGGCGGACAGTGGCAGGACAGGCCTTTGTACACATCAATTGGTGACGTACCGGCACAGCAAATAGATGTGGCGCTGTTGCTGGTCCCGGCAGATTCTGCTCTTGCTGCATTGGAGGCGTGCGCGGCTAAACAGGTGCGCTATGTCATTGTGTTTACAGGCGGTTTTGCGGAACTGGGCGAAGCGGGACGTCAGGTCGAGCAGCAGATGCTGGCGCTTGCCGCGCGTACCGGAATACGGCTGTATGGTCCCAATTGCGCCGGCATGACCATATTGTCGCCACGTCTTGGGTTGACCTTTTCGACCGAGTTCCGCAATGACGGTCGCAATAATAAACTTTCGCGTATCGGCCTTGTCACGCAAGGCGGCGGTCTTGGACGATCATTGATGCAGGGTAATGAGCGTGGAGTGTGCTTTTCCCGCTGGTTCTCTACCGGTAACGAGCTTGACCTGGATAATGCCGACTTTATTCAATGGCTGGCTCAGGACGCTGGGACGGATATCATTTGCACGGTCATCGAAGGCATCAAGGACGGAGCGCGCTTTATTGCTGCCGCGCAGGCAGCGACCCGGGCAGGCAAACCGCTAATCGCCCTGAAAGTAGGTCGTTCCGATTTCGGCAAGAAAGCGGCGCAATCGCATACGGCCTCACTGGCGGGCGATGATGTTGTTAATGACGCTGTGTTCTCCCAATATGGTGTCATTCGAGTCGACGATCTGGATGAAATGCTCGATGTGGCAAGCCTGCTATCGCGTGTAGGCGTGCAAAGTCTGAAGCGTTTGTGTGTGTATTCATCTTCAGGCGGCGCCGGAGTATTGTCTGCAGACAAAGTGGGCGAAGCCGGGCTAGCCATGGCGTCTTTGGACAAATCGACAGTGGCAGAGATGGCAAAACACGCGCCATCATATGCCGCCTTGACTAATCCGGTTGATTTGACGACCAAGGCGTTGGTCGATCCACAACTTGCCAGCAAATGCCTGTTACCCCTGTTCATTGATCCTGGCGTGGATGCGG
>JBOIGK010000613.1:0-2131 GCA_050742695.1 Advenella sp.
GGTATTCGCCCGGGCATGCCGGTCATTGACGAGGGCGGGGTGGTCGGCCAGATCCGGCGCGTAACACCCATGACCTCGGAGGCAACCTTGATTACCGACAATAAAATTTCAGTGCCGGTCATGGTGCTGCGCAACGGCTTGCGGGTCATTGCATTCGGCTCGGGACAGACGGGGCGGCTGGACGTGCGCTATCTGGGGCTGGGTGCCGATATTCGGCCCGGAGACGATCTGGTGACCAGCGGTATCGGTGGCATCTACCCGCAAGGCCTGTCTGTCGGAAAAATTGCCGCAGTCGACAACAATTCAGCAGAAGGCTTTATGCGTGCGCGTGCGGTGCCTTCGGCGCATCCCGAGCGTTATCGTCATTTTCTCGTGCTGCTGGTTCCCACAGACAACCTGCCGGATATTCCGGCGTCGTTGACCGACGCCTCGGAGAGCACCGTGCCAGGCAGGGTGAACTGAGATGGTCAAACGTAGCCTGACCGCGCTTGAACCACTGCAACGGACCAATTACTTCTATGGTTCGAGCCCCATTTACGCCTGGATCACCATTGTGCTGACCTGGCTGGCCTCGCTGCTTCCCTGGCGCGAATGGGAGGGGGCGCCCGATATTCTGATCCTGGTGCTGGCTTTCTGGTGCGTGCAGCAAGTGCGCGGGGTCGGCCTGACCAGTGCCCTGATTTTCGGTTTGCTGATGGACGTGCATGATGCCAATGTCATGGGCGGGCACGCGCTCAGCTATGTGCTGGTGATCTTCGGCGCCATGGTGTTTCGGCGCAGGATGGTGCAGTTCGGATTCATCAGCCAGATGCTGCAAATGCTCCCCGTATTTTTTCTGGCGCCATTTCCCGGCCATCTGCTGAACGCGTGGCTGCAGGGCGCCTGGGGCGGCTGGACATGGCTGCTGTCGGGATTGATTACAGGGTTGATGTGGGTTGTGGCTGATCTGATCCTCAAGCTGCCGCTGCGACCGGTAGATGATAACGAAACACTGAACTGACGGGAAACGGGCTATGTTCGAATTCCGCAAGCGTTCCACCATACAACGAAAGAAAATCCGGTTGCGCGTACTGGTCGCGCTGGTGTTCGTGCTCGGTTGCTTCGGGCTGTTGATCGACCGGTTGTGGGTGCTTCAGGTTGAACGCTACCAGGGGCTGGCCGAACGTGCAGACCGCAATCGTATTGCGCTGGTGCCCATCGCCCCTCGGCGGGGCGATATCGTTGACCGCAATGGGACGGTGCTGGCGCGCAGCTATCGGGACTATACGCTGGAAATCGTACCGGCTCAGGTAAAAAATCTGGACGAACTGATCAGCCAGATCAGCAGGATCATTCCGCTGACGCCCCTGGATATCCGTCGTTTCAAGCGGCGTATCGGCCAGACGACGCGCTACGCCTCGGTCATGTTGCGCGGCAACCTGACCGACGATGAAGCGGCTGTTTTTGCCGCCCACTCCTTTCGTTTTCCTGATGTCAATCTGCGTGCGCGCTGGGTGCGCGAGTATCCGCAGGGCGAGTCGGCCGCGCACGTGGTGGGCTATGTGGGCCGTATTTCCGAGAAAGACGAGGAGCGTCTGGAGCGCGACGGCGTCGAGGGCAATTATCGTGGCACCGATGTGATCGGCAAAAAGGGGATTGAAGCCAGTTACGAGGCGGTGCTCCATGGCAAGACGGGCTGGGAAGAGGTGGAGGTGGCGGCATCGGGCAAGCCCGTACAGGTTTTGGAGCGTATTGATCCGATACCAGGAGATACGCTGCATTTGTCGATTGACCTTGGCCTGCAGAAAATGGTTGAAGACCTGTACAACAAAGGCTTTGTCAAGGAGGGCGTGCCCGAGCGCGGTGCGCTGGTAGCCATTGATCCGCGCAACGGGCAAGTTCTGGCCTATGTGTCGGCACCCTCGTATGATCCGAATCTGTTCATTGACGGCATTGATGTGGAAAACTGGCGTCGGCTGGCCGACTCGCCCGAACATCCCCTGATTGATCGTCCGGTGTCAGGCACGTTTCCTATCGGATCGACCTACAAACCTTTTGTAGCGCTGGCCGCGCTCAAGCTGGGCGTGCGCGATCCCAATGCCCGTATTCCCGATCCCGGCTATTTCGAATATGGCAACCAGCGTTTTCGCAA
>JBOIGK010000614.1:0-6999 GCA_050742695.1 Advenella sp.
TGCTGGATGCAGAGCGTGAGAAATTGCTGCATGGCCGCATCAAGCGAGCCAAGGCGCAGCAGATCCTGCATGCCGGGTCGGAAATGAGGAAACTTGCGAATAGTCAGGCTGGCGCCGCGCAAGGCAACCGGCGGGATGATGGCGTTGACGCGCGAGCCGTCCTTAAGACGGGCATCGACCATGGGCGAACTTTCATCGACCCGGCGCCCCAAAGGCGTGACAATGCGCTCGATAACCCCAAGCACCGATTTTTCGCTGCTGAATGCGCCGTCATAGCGGATCAGTCGCCCGGCCTTTTCTATGAACAGTTCATCGTAGCGATTCACCATGATTTCAGTTATGCTCGGATCTGCCAATAAAGGCTCCAGCGGCCCGAGCCCGATCGCTTCGTCCAGTACATTCTGCTTCACGCGTTCTCGGTCGAAATCTGCCGGCAGTGCCAGGTTTTCGTCCCGGATCCGGTCAAGCATAGCGGCAGCTTCAAGCCGCAACGCCGAATCTGTCATATGGGATACGTCCTTGCGGCGCAAATCAAGCGCCTGCAGCAGGCTGGCATGCAACTGCAATTGCCACCGCTGATCGCACGCAGCGTGCGTGGGGTCTGTTTGTTGCCTCTGATCACATTCGACACGTGCCTGCTGCCAGGAAACAGACGCTGACGTGCCCTGCGGCCCGATTGGCTTTGGGACGGGAACAGGATCAGGCTGCGTTACGGATACGCCGTCTTGTGGTACTTTGTCTCGATAATTTTGTGGATCACGAACTGGTGCATGAACTAATGTATCAGATGGTTTATGAGCTGGTTTTTGGAGCGAATCGTTTGTTGGCCGATGAGGTGGCGTATGTTGTCCCTGAAGTTGTGGCCACTGTTCTGCCAGGGCGCTGTTGGCCCGACCTTGCTCGTGATTATGCCCGACAGCGACGCTGCCGCGCGCGTACATCGAATCGGCAACGAATACCTCACGTATGACCATGCGACACGGGCCGATCAGTATTTCGTCGGAGGCAGACAACGGCCCGTACTCAGTGATACGCATGCCATTGACAATCGTGCCGGCAAGTGTCCCCATATCTTCAACAAAAATCCCGGCCTGCCGATGTACCAGACGGGCATGTTGCCGGGCCACGCGCCAGCTGCGCAAGCAAATGTGGCAGTCTTTTTGCCTTCCCACAATGGCCGGCAACGCATATTGGCGACTTTGCAATGTTCCATCTTCAAAATGCATGTCAATTACAATCATTGTTCCATCTTCAGAAAGGTTGACCCATATCGGATAGCTGCAGTCGCAGAATCGGCTTCCATCGGGACTTGCGCACTCGTATCGGCACATGGCGCTGGTATCGAACGCCGTCGGTACGGTCCCCTGCCAAACGACCGGCTCGGTGGTCCGCACGCGGCAATTTACGCGAATACTGCCACCGCTGCCCTGCGGGGATCCAGATTGGGTAATGGCGTTTGACCGATGCTTGCGCAGCTTGCGATTGATCAAGCCTGTCCGCTGCCACCGGCGTATTCAGTATCGGCGTGCTTTTGAACGTCTCGTCAATGATGGCGCGTGAACGGGCCGCGCGTTTCTGCAAATCGCGGTTATCTGCGGAGACCACGACAGGTCGCACAAATATGGCCAGTTCAGTTTCATTGCGCTGAAACCGGTTTGACCGAAATAATGCACCGAGAATAGGCAGATCGCCCATGCCAGGCAACTTGTCGGCATTGCGAAACTGGTCACGGGACACAAAGCCTGCCAGCACAAGCGTCTGGCCGGACTGTACATTGAACTCTGTAGAGGTGCGGCGTGTTTTGAGCGCGGGCCCGCCGTTGAGCGCCATGGAGGCATCGACCGAACTGACTTCAACTTCTATTTTTGATCGCACGTTGCCGTTTTTCTGGATGCGCGGCGTAATATGCAGACTCACGCCGTAAGGCTTGAATAGGGTCTGGTTCTGTCCGTTCTTGTCGGTCGTGACATAAGGGACCTCGCCGCCGGCCAGAAACTCTGCCGTCGCCCCGCTGCGCGCCATCAATTGCGGTTGGGCCAATACAACTGCCTGCCCTTCCTGGGCCAAAGCCTGCAGGGAAGCGGACAGCAACGCATTCAGACCAAAATAGCCGGCCGGAGAGATTGCCCTGAATGGAATGTCCAGCACACTGTCGCCCGGCCTGCTCGACAGACGTGAGGACCCGGTGTCCCAGACGGCCCCCATGGAAAACCCGCCAGCATGCGTGCCCCATTTAACACCAAGCTCCTGCAGTACATTGCGGGGCAGCTCCAGAATCTGTACATCGAGCAGTACCATTTGATCCCAGCCGATCTGACTGGTCATATCCACAATTTGTGGGAAATGCCGTACAAGCACCAACAGGCGCTCACGATCTGCATCGCTCAGATTGTCTCCTTCGACAATGATTTTGTCGCCGACCTGCGTGGTTTTAATCCGCCCGATCGTACTGAGCATACGTTGTATTTCGTGCTGCAGTTTCTGTTCTCCGGCAGCGCGAACGAATACGTGAAACTGCTGACTTCGATGTGTTTTGTCCCAGATGTTCAGCACGGTTTGCCCCGGCTCCCGGGCAAACAGCACCAGTTCATTTTCACCGTCGGTGACCGCGTTGACAATTTTTCCGTCGCCCACGGCCACACGGGCCAAATCGACAAACGGCAACACCTTGACGTCACCAACCTGTAATGTGATTTGCGAGATGGGCTGCTCGTTTGCGCAAGACGGCACCATGCCGCCGATTTCCAGGGCAACAAAAAATGAAAATGCATAAATAAACTTCATGGCGCTTCCTGCTAATTACTGGGTACTGCTGGCGTTTGGGCCCGGGCCGATCCCATATCACGAATGTCATCGGCGACAACCAACGCCCCTTCTTTGGCGGCTGTTGGTCCAGCCGGCGAGGCGCTGACAGATGTTCTGACATCGGGAAGCGAGTTTATCCATGCACTCACGATGTCCTCTGTCTCGGGCAATTCAAACAGCCCTCTGGACAACTCCGGCATGCCCGGCACGGCATCGGCCACCAGCGCCGGTAGTCTGTGCTGCGACTGGTTGCCATAAATGACTGCCGGTCTGGTCCGTGTAACGGATACGGGTTTTGCAATCCCCAGCAGCGTCGCCAGATCCCCCTGTACCCCCTTGTTGGTTGCCTTGGCGTCGCCCGGATGTCGCAATAGGGCCGTAATGGTGCCGGCCTGCCGTGCCGCCACCAGCCTGGCGGCTTCCTCCGGCGCCGTATCCAGTGTGACCGTTGAAAAGGCTGCACCTTGAGCTGGTTCATCCCCCTGGCCAGCCTGCTGGCTGTCACTACCGGTAGCCAGCACCAATACGCCCTGCAATAGTGGTGCCGTAATCCGTTTGCGGCGATATTCGAACGACACGTAAAGATCGATCAGATCGCCCGGCACCAACATGCCCGAGACCGAGTTGATGGCATCCACCGGAATGGTAATGGCGCGCCGGCCGCTTCGCACTTTCTGTGAAAATGCCTGGTGACGTTGGGGCGCCAGATTGGCGCGTAACAGAATATCGCCTCTGCGCACTGCGGTTGTCACCACCTTGCCCTCAATACTTTGCACCTCTTCAGGTGCAATGCTGCCACTAGGAGCCCAACTGGCCGGGACCTGCATGACCGCCAGATGCAAGCGCTCCAGTCGCAACCCTTCGGGCAAATCAAAATCGGCGACGATCCGACTGACGGTTCGCACTTTGGCCTGCTCGTCCAGCGCCCGGATATGATCCTGTATATAGCGCCGTGCAAACCAGGCCGCCGCCAGCCCTGCCGCAATAGCCGCAAGCAATAGCAAGGCGTTGCGGCTTAATCTGAAAATTCGCATTTTTTCCTCCCGCCCTACCACAAAATTGCCGGCGCCGTCACATAGAGCGTTGTATTGCCGTTGACGTTGGCAAGGAAATATTGAAGCGTTCGACCGTGCCGAATCCAGGTCACAAGACCTGCTGCTGTGCTTTGCGCTTGCCAGTTGGCAGCAATAAGCGTCGCCTTTAATGCACTGGCAAGCTGCCGGGCACTCAAGCCCGCATAAGCATAGACTTGATGGCAGATGCGCTCGTGATCGGCATAGCAGATATCCATAAGCAACCTGCCGCCATCGGGCAACAGCTGCAGCATGCGCCGCCCTGGCATGCGCAATGGGTCTATTGCTGAGTTCAGGCCGGTACCGGCAGGCGCCAGCGTTGTCGCACTCAATAGTGCACGGGTGGTATCTGCATTGAGCACGTCTACTACCAACAGCAGGCTCGTCTGGCCGAACGACCCACTATAAAAGACCTGGTTTCCCACTCGGGTGAATTGTGCAAACGGTGAAGACATGCCATGCAATCGCTGCATGAATTGTCCCGGCGGTTCATGCAGATTGAGCGCGATAAAGGCCGAAGGCATGCCAAACAACTGAAATGACACCGGCGACACGTTGGCGCACAACTTCAATTGCCGACATACATTACGCAGCAATGCAACGGGAACATTCTCTGCAGCACTCGCTGCAGCGATATCGCCACACCACAGCAACGATGTAAATACAAAGACGATTTTGACGAATAAAACCTGCATACGGTGGTCCAAAAAAATTCAAGCAATAACAGGGGGCTTATGGTTTTTTGCCGGCCCAGGGCATAAACCAGTCAAAAACGGGCGCCGCCCGCCCCCAGGGTGCGTCAACCGGCATGGCAGCGGTTGCAATTTTTTTTCCTGCTGCATACGACGCGTGCGCGACCTGCTGCCATGCGGTATTGGAGCGGGCAGCACGCTCGTGAGCAGACCGCGCATCGATGGCGTGCCCGGCATCGACCAAAATTGCGGTATGCCTGCGTAGCGACACTGCCAAATAGTCGAAGAAATCCGGTGCCTGTCCTGCCCGTCCAGCACGTGTTGATGTTTGTTCGGATGGCGTAGTCGCTCGCGGACGAATGCGCAAAGACACATTGGCGATGCCGCGGTCCTGCAGCTCCCACTCCTTGCGTAAAATGATCGCGCTGCTGTCTACTGCACCAGGCTGGCTTTGAGGATCAAGCAAGGTCTGCCTGTTGTACGTGACCTGTACCCGGTCATCGACCACCAGTGCATTGCCCTGCCGGTTGCGCCACCCCGCGTGCAGGCCGTGAAAAAACCGGGGCGACAATTTGGCGTTGTCGATATTGCCTGCTCGGGCAAGCTCAAACGCACCAAAACGGCTGGCATGTTGCTCATACAACGCCACATCCTGCAGTCGCCCCAGCCAGGTGGTGGCGGCAAAAAAAGTGAGCACGCATAAAAGCACAATCAAGCCTTCCGTGAGTGCCTGTCCTTGCTGGTGTTTCATATCAGTCTTCCTTTTGCGCCGGATTCGGAACAAGATGCGCCTGCCAGAACGGATGCCACATACCCGGTGCTTCGCTGCGATACTGCCTTTTTTCACTGGCTGGCTCAAAGAACGTCTCTGCCGACGCCGATACAACAAGTGTGGGCTGATCGGCAAAATGCTGACTGACTGTAATCGTGAACCCCAGCGGGCGACGGCGATAAGCGTTGCGCACATCGTAAAAGGGAACCAGGCCGCCCCCCTCCCATTGAGGCTTGCCGACAACGGCCCTTGAATTGGCCAGCGGATTGGCGTTGCCGGAAAAAATGTCCCAGCTTGTGGCCCGGGTAACCCAGCGCCAAAAATCAATATCGCCAAAGTTATCAGGTGCGTTTTCTGAGTAAGGCATATCGGCGCCCGGCTTGCTCGCGCGGCCTGGGATCCAACCCCACCCGATGGGATATTCCCGGTAATAGCAGCCAATATATTGATTGCTTCTGAGCGCATGATAGGACTGGGTATCTGTCGATTGCCAGTTGCCGTTGCTGTCGAGCACTGTTCGGCCGCGCCGCCGCAGTTCGTGGCGCAGCTGCGGGCATTGATACTGCACCATCCAGCTATTGCGGTGCACATGGTCGCGAGCATCCAGAAAATCATAAAGCGCCACCACATCTTCAAGAAACCGTCGATAGTCTGCAGCTGGCTGATAGCGCGTGGTATATGGCTTGTCAAGGTGATTGCGCGCCGTCCATGACAGCGATGCAGATTGATCCGCCGGATAGCTGACGGGCACGACCGTTACCGGCTCACGACCCGGTCTGCGCGGTGTTGATAGCGCTTTCTGCGTGACAGGACTGTGCGGAAAATTCTGCTCGAGGACCTGCGTGATCGCCAGATCCCTGGCGGTATGCATGCTTTGATGAACTGCTTCAGAGGCCGTCAGCAGCACATGCCGGACGATCCGGTCGTGTTCTGCAAAAAGACGTTGCAGTTCGCCCCCTGTGCGGGCCATATCTCGTAACGCCAAAGCACCGGCAGAAGCGGTGTACCCTGCCAGGTGCTGAGCGCCGAACATCATCCCGATTACATGGGCAGGCGGATTGAACATCGCCAGCTGCTGACCCTGTGTTGCCGCAAACAGACTCCAGGAGCCCAGGGTCACCAGATGCGCCATTGCCACCTGGTGAGCAGTCTGTGTAAGATTGATGTATGCCTGCATATTCAGCGCCCGGGCCTGTACCAACGCGCCTGAATAGGCCGCCGCGTCGGCCGCATGCATCAACCGCGCCTTACGCCCGACTACCTGCCCAACACCGAACTGATAGATCAACGCCACGGCTAGCAGCATGACCAAAAAAAGACCCAGCACCAGCGCCTGACCTCGCTGAGTTTCAAGCCGCATGTTCTGCCGATGTTTAAAGTACATCCCGCTCATGACAAATGCAATTACTGCCCGATTGTGCCGCCACCGGCAGCGTCAGCATTGCCTGTAAAGCTTTTGAGCGATTTGGCTGCAGTTTGCCCTGCCGCCCGTTCAGCCGCGCTGCGGGCGGCCTGGGATTCGGCCGAGCCGTCTTCGCCGGCCAGTTCCCTGGCAATGGCAGCGGTCTGCGAACGCAGCGTTTGACCAAACAGCTGAAATACTGCAATAGCAGAAATAGCCACCAGGGCAACGACAATAATGTACTCGGTCATGCCC
>JBOIGK010000615.1:0-8859 GCA_050742695.1 Advenella sp.
ATTGAGAACACCCGTGAGAACAGGAGTTGCTCAAAAAAACGGTCAAATCGGCGGGTAGGAATTAGTTCATTCACGTTTCAGGACTGGTCCATAATAATATACGACACGCATTACACTACGGATCGGAAAATAAAGCTGCTAGTTTACCGCTTAAAAGTCACACTTCACCCTTCAAAAATTAAAGTATTGAAAAGGGTTGTATAGACTGTGGCACCGTATTTCAGGGAGTTTCTGATATAAAGAAGAATCATTCTCATAAACTCATTACGGTATACTTGGCGCTATCGCCCGACAGGCTTTAACCCTGAACTGTTTTTGGCAGGAACAACTTGAATACTGAACCGGACTTTCACAAACCATTGACACAAATGCCACAGTGGCACGCTTACGTCAAGGCAATCAACGCAGCGCCTCGTGTGGCCCCTGCGCCAAGGATTGTCGAGGCCGGTGGCATGCAGATCGACCTGACTGCCCAAACCTATAGTCCGGAGGTGCTCGACACCGCCACCGCCCTGCTCCAGGCACGCAACTTTAACGGTGCCCGACAGGCGCTATTTGACGGCGAACCCGTCAATACTACAGAGAATCGGGCCGCCTGGCACACCCAGTTGCGTGCCCCTCGCCCTATCGAAGAAGTCGCCGAAGAGCGCAAGCGCGCGCTGGAATTTGTTCGGCGCAGCGACAGTGAACGACGCTGGCGCAATATTGTTCATATCGGTATTGGTGGCAGCGACTGGGGCGTGCGGCTGGTCGTGGGCGCCTTTGGCTACGCAGGCATGTGGCGCAATATCCGTTTTGTTGCCAATATCGACGGTCATGCGGTCGAGGGCGGGCTTGCCGGCCTGGATCCGCGCGAAACACTCGTCGTCGTGGCGACAAAGTCGTTCAAAACTGCCGAAACCCTGGAAAATGCCAAGCGCGCTATTGAATGGATGCAGGCGGCAGGCATTGCCAAGCCGCTGAACCAGGTGATTGCCGTCACGGCCAACCCAGAGGCGGCCCAGGCATGGGGTTTGCAGCAAAGCCAGATATTCCGGTTCTGGGACTGGGTGGGGGGGCGTTTTTCCATCTGGTCGGCCGTGGGTGTCGCCGCCGGCCTGGCCGTGGGGCCCGATGTAGTTGCGGGACTGCAAAGCGGCGCCAAGGCCATGGACGACCACTTCCTGACCGCGCCCATCCAGGAGAATGCGCCGGTACAACTGGCCATGGCCGGCATTGCCAATCGCAGTATCCTGGATTATGGCTCGCTCAATATTTCGGCGTATGATTCCCGGCTGGCCAACCTGATTCCCTATATCCAGCAGCTGGAAATGGAGTCGCTGGGCAAATCGGTCGATATTAATGGACAGCCGATCACGGTACCTACCGGACCAGCTGTCTGGGGGATGCCGGGCACCGACGCGCAACATACGTTTTTCCAGTGGTTGCACCAAGGCAGCGATGGCGCACCGGTCGATTTCATTGCCTGCCAGCACGAGGATCATGCCTGGAAAGAACACCACATCCAGTTGCTTGCCCATTGCCTGGCCCAGCGCGAAGCGCTGATGAACGGCAAGACGTTCGAACAGGCGTTGCGTGAAAACATGGAGTCCGGAATGTCGGAAACCGACGCCCGTAAGCTGGCAAAACACAAAGTCCACCCGGGCGGCCGTCCGTCCAACCTGATTATGATGCCCAGCCTGACGCCTTTTTCACTGGGCGCCTTGCTGGCCCTGTATGAACACAAAGTATTTGTCCAGGGTCTGGTGTGGGGCCTGAACCCATTCGATCAATGGGGGGTGGAGTACGGCAAGGTATTGGCAACTGACATTACCGCCGAATTGAAAGGCGCAGCAGCGCAGGCGCCGCACGACGCCTCTACCCGTTACTGGATTGAACGCATTCGCTCGCAAATGGAATGAAAATCCTCTTTACCAATTTTCATAAACGCAACGGCGGCGGGCACGTAACCTACATTCTGAACCTGCTGCGACAGTTTGCCGACCATGACTGCTGGCTTGCCACGCCCGGCACCAGCAGGCTGTTTCGCTACGCCTGCGGGCTGGACGGTGTGACGGTCACGGAACAGGGCTTCAACTCCCGTATCGGCAAGCTGATTCCGGAAGTACGCCAGTTGCGACAATTGATCCGACAGGAGCAATTTGACATTATTCACGTCAACGCTTCTGCAGATCACCGGCACGTGATGCTGGCCTGCCTGGGGTTACCGCGGCGACAACGCCCCCGCATTGTCTTTACCAAGCACAATGACCATTCGGTACATACGCTCGGACACCGGCTGCGCGCCTGGCTGGCCACCGATGCCATCATTGCCGTCAGCCACTACGTGGCTGGGTTGTTTGCCGACAGCGCCTACTCGTGCTTTCCCATACACGTGATTCATCACGGCATTGACGTGCAGCACTTTGCACCGCCCACCCGTGCTGAGCGAAGCGCGGCGCGCCAAAGCCTGCTGGGCGTAGATGATCCGCAACTGATTGTCTTTGGCAGCACCGGTGGTACAGATTATGAAAAAGGCTGGCTGGAACTGGTGTATGCGGTAGCGGGGCTGCCCGATGCATTACGCAGGCGTTGCCGTATCGTGGTGGCCGGCGATCCACCACCGGACGATACTATTCAGAGTATTAACGGGCTGCAGATGCAGGACCAGGTGATCTTTCCAGGATTGCTGGATGACACGCGACCCGTGCTGGCCGCCAGCGACTTGGGATTTGTCCTGTCGCATCGGGAAGCACTGTCTTATGCTGCCCGTGAAAGCATGGCTTGCGGGCTGCCAACCATCGTGACTGATGCGGGAGGCCTGCCCGAGAACCTGGAACATGGCGTCTCGGGCTGGGTAACGCCAACGCAGGACGTCACCGCATTGCGCGCCCTGCTTGCGCAGATTCTGCCGGATGCGGCTACCCTGGCAACCGTGGCTCAGCACACGCGGCAACGCGCAGAAGTCCTGTTCAATCTGTCGGTCTTTGCCAACAGCACCATGAACGTATACAAAGACGTGCGCTAGCCATGTTGTCCCGGGTTGGTGCGCCGGACGCAGCCTGCTGGGCCGCAAACCCCTCTCTGCGCTATTTCATTGGCACTGTCTCGTTTGCGGGCGCTTTTAGCGAGCCATCCGGGTGCTTGCCACTATTGTGGGTCGTTATTTTCGCTCCGATAGCCCTGTGGGTTGATTTTTTGCCAGCGCCAGCTGTCCGACATCATCAGTGACAGCCCGCGTCTGGCTGTCCAGCCCAGTTCCCGGCTCGCCTTCTCGGGGTTGGACCAGCACTCGGCTATATCGCCTTCTCGTCGGGGCGAAATTGTGTAGGGTATGGACACCGCCGTCGCCTCTTCAAATGCCTTGACGATATCCAGCACGGAGTACCCTTTGCCCGTACCCAGATTCCAGATATGGGCGCCGGTTTTATCCTGAATGAAATTTAACGCAGCCAGATGACCCTGAGCCAGATCCACCACATGGATATAATCGCGCACACCGGTGCCGTCGGGCGTTGGGTAGTCACTACCGAATATGGCAAGCTTTTCCAGCTTCCCTACGGCCACCTGGGTAATGTAAGGCAACAGATTGTTAGGAATACCATTGGGATCTTCGCCGATATACCCGGATTCGTGTGCCCCGGCAGGATTGAAATAGCGCAGGATCGCCACCGACCATCGCGGATCGGACTTTGCCAGGTCCTGCAGGATACGCTCGACCATCAATTTGGAACTGCCATAGGGATTGGTGGGATTGCCCACCGGACAGGTTTCTGCAATCGGCATGGTCTCGGGCTCGCCATAGACAGTTGCCGACGAACTGAAAACGATGCGACGAACCCCGGCATCGGCCATGGCTTCGGTTAATGTGATGGTCCCGCCCACATTATTGTCGTAATACCGCAATGGCTCGCGAACACTTTCACCCACGGCTTTCAGGCCAGCAAAATGCACCACCGCATCAATATTGTGCGCGCCAAAGAGTGTGTCCAGCACAGACCGGTCACGAATATCGCCTTCAATAAAGATGACAGACTTGCCGGTGATTTTTTCTACTCGGTTCAGCGATGTGACCGAGCTGTTGGACAGATTGTCCAGCACGACAATCTCGTGTCCTGCATTCAATAATTCGACAACGGTGTGTGAGCCAATAAACCCGGCTCCGCCGGTAATCAGAAGTTTCATGCCGGGATTCCCACTATGCAGATTCAGATCGGAGTGATATAGACCGGATTATAGTGCAATGCCCGGCGCGAAACCGGCGGGGCAACACACTGAAAGAGGCACATGGCAGGATAATTGACCGGAAAACGACAAATCGGACCGGATTGCCGGTGCCACCCGTCTGGCAATGCCCGAATCTCTGAAAACATGGCCAATGGAGCAATAAAGCGCCAGCCAGATCGCTAACGGCATCACGGGCCGTGTTGCTCCGCGCAAAAAAAAGCGCAGCCCTCAAAGAAAGAGCTGCACTTTTTTGCAAACTGCCACGAAGATAGCGTGACTGCGATCAGAAGCCGGCGGCGTGAGCCTGTTCGTCGGCGTGGTAGGAAGACCGTACCATGGCACCGACGGCGGCGTGCGTAAAGCCCATTTTGTAGGCTTCTTCCTCGAACATTTTGAAGGTATCGGGATGAACGTAACGCAGCACGGGCAAATGGTGCTCTGAAGGTTGCAGATACTGGCCAATGGTCAGCATATCAATGTCATGATCGCGCATGTCGTGCATGACCTGCAGGATTTCCTCGTCCGTTTCGCCCAGTCCCACCATCAAGCCGGACTTGGTCGGTACGTTCGGATAGCGCTGTTTACAATCGCGCAATAGTTTGAGCGAATGCATGTAGTCGGCCCCGGGACGGGACTGTTTATACAGGCGGGGAACCGTTTCCAGATTGTGGTTCATGACATCGGGCAGGCCGTTGCCGAAAATGTCCAGCGCCTTATCCAGTCGGCCACGAAAATCGGGCACCAGTACTTCAATCTGGGTTTTGGGAGAACGACTGCGCGTCTCGTTGATGCATTCCACAAAGTGGGCCGCGCCGCCATCACGCAGATCATCGCGGTCAACCGAAGTAATGACCACGTAGTTCAGGCGCATCGCGGCAATGGATTTGGCCAGATTGGACGGCTCGTTGACATCCAGCGGATCGGGCCGGCCGTGGCCCACATCACAGAACGGACAACGACGCGTACACTTGTCGCCCATAATCATGAAGGTCGCCGTACCCTTGCCGAAACATTCGCCGATATTGGGGCAAGACGCTTCCTCACAGACCGTGAACAGATTGTGTTCGCGCAGGATTTTCTTGATGTCGTTAAAGCGCGAATTGGGCGCCGCCGCCTTGACCCGAATCCATTCGGGCTTTTTCAGGCGTTCGACCGGAATAATCTTGATAGGAATCCGCGACGTTTTGTCGAAGGATTTCTGTTTCTTGGTGGCATCGTACTGTTCGTCTTTGACAGTCGGAGTTACTGCTGTGTTTGTAGTCATAGTGGTGTCACGGCCCTTATGGGAATGGACGTTACGGCAATCAGGCAGGTTGTATTTTACTGACGACGGCTTATGAAAACCGCGTGAAATTTCAGCTCATTTTAACGCTTAATAGTGGCTTATCCGCAAAAACCCTAAGAGCGCCATAAGTTTAGCCGGTGCCAGCGCCTCTGGACAATGAGCTAGAGCGCTGATTAATCGGGAGGAAAGCCCAGCCCCCAGTCGGCAGCCCACGACCTGGCTACCTCTCAGTCTTATAGCAAACACATTACAGCCGCAAACCCCGACGTGCATCAGGAAAGCCGGGGCAACAGCCGCTCAAGCACGCGCATGCCTGCTTCCTGCACTGTGGTAATGACACCCATGGTTTTCAGATCTACGGTTTGCAAACCCGCGTAGCCACAGGGGTTGATGCCTGCAAAGGGTTGCAGGTCCATATCCACGTTCAGGGCCAGGCCATGATAGGCGCAGCCCTGGCTGATTTTCACGCCAAGCGCTGCGATTTTGGCCAAACTACCGTCCTGCAACGGCACATAGACGCCTGGCGCACCAGCCTTGCGACAGGCTTGCCTCAGGCCGTAACTGGCCAGGGTCTCGAGCACGACATCCTCGATCAGCGCCACGTATTCCTTGACGTAAATGCCCTGGCGACGCAAATCGACCAGCGGATAGACAAGCAGTTGCCCCGGGCCGTGGTAGGTGACCTGTCCACCACGATTGCAATGGACCACCTCTATCGCACCGGTATTGAGCAAATGTTCCGGCTTGCCGGCCTGCCCCAATGTATAGACCGGACAGTGCTCTACCAGCCAGATTTCGTCTGGCGTCTCTTTGTGGCGGCCTTCGGTAAACGACTTCATGGCCTGCCATACCGGCTCGTAGGGCGCAGGCCCGTCCAGATGGCGTACCTGTACTTGCATCACAAAACGATTTTGACCAGCGCGTGTCCGTGCAGGGCACGATACAGATTATCGAGCTGTTCACGGGAAGTGGCGCGCACCGTGAATGTCAGGCCGATGTAATTGCCCTTGCTGCTTGGGCGCATTTCCACCGTAGCCGGATCAAACTGCGGATCGAACTGCAACACCACCTCTGTCAGCAACTGGGCCAATTCGGGATGCTGAACGCCCATGACCTTGATGGGAAAATCACTAGGATATTCAATCAGCGACTGCTCTGGCGGAATGTCTTTCATCATAATCGGGAAATTTCCTTGTCATATTCAGCCCTTACCTTTCTGTATATGGGGCCGGGCTGGCCATTTCCAACCGGTGCGCCGTCCAGTTCCAGCACCGGCAACACTTCCTTGGTCGCCGACGTGACAAGAATCTCATCGGCGGCAAAGACTTCTGCGCGGGTAATGTTCCGGGCTTCGAACGGCACCCCGGCCCGCTCGGCCAGCGTTGCCAGCAGACCGTAGCGGATACCTTCAAGAATCAGATGGTTTTTGATGGGCGCCAGCAAGGTTCCATCTTTGACCACCCACATGTTGCTCAGCGAACCTTCCGTCAGGAAGTCATTGCGAAACTGGATAACTTCATCCACGCCGCGCTCGGCAGCCGCCTGGCGCGCCAGAACATTGCCCAGCAATGACACCGATTTGATATCGCAGTGCAGCCAGCGCTCATCCGGGCCCGAGATCACGCGAATACCACGCTCGCGCTGCTCTGCCGTTGGCCGGATAAAGGGACCGCTGGAGCAGAAAATGGTGGGTGTAACCGCAGGCACGGGGAAAACATGCTCACGTTTGGCAACGCCACGCGTAATCTGCAGATAGATAAAGGAATCGTCGGTTTTGGCGCGGTCGATCATGTCCTGCATGAGGCCCGCCCAGAACTGGGGGGTTTTGCCGGATGCCAGGCCGATAGCGTTCAGGCTGCGCTCCAGGCGCTGCACATGCTCGTTCAGCCGGAACGGCTTGCGATTATAGGCCGGCACCACTTCATAGACGCCGTCCCCAAAAATGAATCCCCGATCGAATACCGAAATTTTTGCCTCGTCGGCCCGTACATACTCACCGTTAAGATAAACGATGCTGTCGCTGTCTATACCCTGTATCACCACACTCTGCCCGAAAGATTAACTATTGAAACTGCTCAGGACCTTGTCCCACATGCGTCCGAAGAAGCCGGCCTGCGGTATATCTTCAAGAACGGTGAGTGACTCCTGCTTGAGTACTTTGCCATTGAGCACAAACTGGACGCTGCCCACGTTCTGGCCCTTGGCCAGCGGTGCAACCAGTTTGCCGTTGATCTGCGTAATGGTCTGGACTTTGTCTTCCATGCCGCGCGGTACAGTCACGCTGACGCCATCGGCAGCGCCCAGCTTGGCCTGTTTCACAGTTCCTTCCCAAACGCGCGGGCTGATGAGTGGCGCATCAGCCGCAGCCACCTGTTTCGCGGTAAAGTTCTGGTAGCCCCAGTCCAGCAAGTTCTGACTGACCTGTTCGCGCTCGCGCACGGTTGCCGCACCAACGACAACTGCAATAAGGCGACGATCATCGCGCTTGGCTGCTGCGATCAGGCAATAGCCGGCATCTTCCGTATGCCCGGTTTTGAGGCCATCTACGCCAATATTGCGGGACAGCAGACCATTGCGGTTGTGCTGGCGGATTTTGTTGTACGTAAACTCAGGCTGGCTGAAGTAATGATAATACTTGGGGTGATCCTTGATCACGTGCTGTGCCAGCACCGACAGGTCGCGTACCGTCGTGTAGTGTTCCGGTGCCGGCAGGCCGGTCGGATCCGTAAAGTGGGTGTTGGTCATACCGAACAGCGCCGCTTCCTCGTTCATCTGGTTCACGAATACATCTTCGCTGCCGGCCACGGTTTCGGCCAGCTGAATGGTGGCATCGTTACCAGACTGCACAATCATGCCCTTGATCAGGTCATCGACAGTCACTTGAGTATTGACCCGGATGAACATGCGCGAACCACCGGTACGCCAGGCTTTTTCCGAGACGGTCACTTCCTGTTCCGGCCGGATGCGGTTTTCATCAAGCGCCGAGAAGACCAGGCTGGCAGTCATCAGCTTGGTCAGTGAAGCAGGCGATACTTTCAGGTCCGGCTCCTGATTGCCGAGAATCTGGCCTGAGGTGGCATCAATCAGAAACCATGCCTTGACATTGGTTTGCGGCGGCGTCATGCCGGCTACCTCTGTGAGCACCGGCGTACTGGCGTTGGTTACCGGCACGCTGGAGCGCGATTCCGGCTTGGGTGGGGTCGTAGGAGCCGCCTGAGTAGCGGATCCGGCTTGCGTCGTGTCCGAACCTGTGGTTGTCTGCGTGCTGCCCGAGGGCGCGCTATTGTTGGTTTTATTGAAGAAGACATAAGCACCGCCTGCGACCAGGACGATGATCAGGATAAGAACAATACGACGTAGGAACATGG
>JBOIGK010000616.1:0-7563 GCA_050742695.1 Advenella sp.
CAACAAGGCTGATCAGGAGCCAGCGGCAGCCGCAGAGGGTGCCGCGGCGACCACCTCTGCCCCGGATGCCTCTGGTGCAACGGCCCAACAACCCGGGTCAGGCAATGCCGCAACTGATAGTGCGGCAACAGGAAACGCTACAACTGACAGCGCTACAACTAACAATGCCGCAGCGGGCAAGACAACAACTTTCGCTGAGCCCGCACCCATTGCAGACAAGCCGACCACACAGCCTGCTGCGCCAACACCTGAACCGGCGGGTGCCGCTGGCAAAACCACGACCTTTGCCGGGTCCGATTCGTCAGGCAGTCAGCCCGAACAGGCACAGCCACAAGACGAAAAGGCTGATCAACCTGCCGAGACTCAGTCAGGCACTGCGCCAGCTAGCGACGAGGCGACGCCGTCTGCAACGCCTACCGAGTCTTCTGGTAAAACCACGACATTTGACGCAGCGGGACAGGACAATTCTGCGAGTGGCAGCGCAACGCAGTCCGACAGCACGGCAACGCCTGCTGATGGTACAGGCCAAACTCCCGTTGCCGCCGAGCCTGCTACGAACAGTGCCCAAGTCGGTGCAGGGTCGCGGCTTGAGCTTGAGCGTGATGGCGATGCACTCAGGATCCGTGGGACAGTGCCTGATGAGTCGGCGCGCAATCGCATTTTGAGCGCGGCCAAATTTGTTGATGGGCACAGCAAAATAGAAGATGAACTGAAAGTGGATAGCCAGGCGGTTGCATCAACCTTTGATGACTATTCTGGCCTGCTCAGTCTGCTTCGCGGATATCACGATGTTAATGTTAATCTGGAGCAGGATGTGCTGACCTTGACCGGAAAGGTACCGTCCAGTGAGGAAAAAGAAGCACTGACTACCAAGCTTCAGAGCCTGGTTGGAGCCAATATCCAGGTCAATAACCAGACCGAAGTTGCGACACCTGCCCGTACAGCGGCGACCGATGTAGCGGGCGCGCCGGCGACGCTGCCTCAGGTGCAATTTGCTTCTGGTAGCGCCCAGGTCGACAGCCGTTACCATGATGATCTTGACCAGTATGCGCAGCAATTGAAAGCGAGTGGAAAATCGGTGCAACTGGTCGGATTTGCCGATGAATCCGGTAGCGAGCCGGGTAATGAAACGTTGTCGAAACGTCGGGCTGAATCGGTCAAAGCCTATCTGATCCTGCGCGGCGTGCAGGACCAGCAGATTATGACCGACGGGCAGGGCACACAGGCACCGGTGGCCGACAACACCACAGAAGCGGGCCGTGCGAAAAACCGCCGCGTGGAGATTCGAGAGCAGTAGTAATCACCCGGTGCGCGCCAGGTTTATTACAAATGTGTTTGAGATAAATTTGCGTGCTGCTCAAGGGACGCGGATTCAGGTTGGACACGATGCACGGTAGCAGGCATCAAAATAAAGTTATCAATCATCAATAGAACGAAGCCGGATTTATTGTCCGGCTTCGGCGTTTTCGGCAACAACGCGGCGAGCGACATGGGTGCCGATTACACGCCATGGCCTGCGATATCGTAGCTTGTCAATGTTCTGTGACAGGCGCGCCGGCGACTGCGCAACCGGTATATTTTCTATTTTTATAAAATAGTACGGCGCTTAGGTCATAGGTGCCACGGGTGTTTGCACAAGGTTTTCTGTTTATGGTCAGATTGACGTTGTTTTTGCGGCGTCTGTTTTGCTGTTTAGCCGAGTGATCCGTTGCAACGAACCTGATGCCGCCGTCGTCGTTAAAGCGTTCGGCTGTGAGCGTGACCAGATCGGTCGCAGACCGCTCGATCTGCAACAAGGGGCCGTCAATGACGGCGCTCCAGACAGCGGGCTTGTTGCCAAATGCGGTGAATGCGGGAGCGGGTGGGCTGATGCTGCCGGCCGATGAGTCACCTGCGGTAAATGGGTCAGGTTTTGGCTGGCGTGTTCCGGAAAGACCGGAGTGCGCATAGAGGCCGGCACCAGAGAATCGCGTACATGCGGTGACTGGTAGTATCAGGCAACATAAGACAAGCAATGAAGGAATAGAGTTCATTTTGTATTCCCTGAAAAGTCGGTTTGTTCATCCCGTGCCGGCTGCCAGTTTTGAGTTTTGCTGGTTGCAGCTACGGTGCAGTGGATAGACTTTTTTATTACGCGAAACCGGTATCAAAGATTTCTGGTTCAGAGATGCATGGTTCAGAGGCCTCGTGTGCCCTGTCTTAAAAAAAGACGTAACAATTTTAACATTGTCACGTCTTCGTAATGGTTGGTTTTTCGTTAAATTACGCTGATCAAACGTAAATCACAACATTTCCTTTAGCAGGCAGTTTGCGATGTTTTCTCTACCGCGAGACCGAAAAAAGGGCGTATTTTGGTGCCAATCACGTTGCCGGCGAAGGCCGCAACCAGCCAAAGCCAGCCATGCAGACTGCCCGACAGAATGCCGCTGAAATAGGCGCCGATATTGCAACCGAAAGCCAGGCGCGCGCCATAGCCCAATAGCAGGCCGCCAATGATCGCTGCCAGCACAGATCGTGCGGGCAGTTTCCAGACCGGGGCAAACTTGCCAGCCAGACTCGCTGCGAGCAGCGCACCCAGGATGATGCCGATATCCATGACACTTGTGATGTCATTACGTACGGGCGCCGCCAGGGAAGCTGCTGCTGGCCCTTGCCAGAAGCCCCAGCCACTGACGTCGTAGCCAACAGCCATCAATATTTTCGAGCCCCACAAGGCAAAGGCAGAGGTGATTCCCCATGGACGTCCGGCCAATGCCAGGGTGGCGAAGTTGAGCAGGACCAGCACAATAGAACCGATAACCAGCGGCCAGGGGCCGGAAAGCAGCCTGCCCCAGCCACCGGCCTTACCGGCGCTAACGGCAGAAGAAATCAATGTGCCATGCCGGCGCTTTTCTGCCCAGATAGTGAACAGGGCAATACCCAGAAACAATACGAAGCTGCTTACCAATGCAGTGGGGGCGCCCCACTCTTGCACGATGGAATACGGAGCGAACGACGGCCGGCTGGCCCACCAGGGCAGATGCGCTGCGCCGATTACCGAGCCGATAATGAAACCGATCAACGTAATAATCATACGCGTGCTGCCACCGCCAACGGTATAAAGCGTACCGGAGGCGCAGCCGCCGCCCATTTGCATGCCGATCCCGAAAATAAAGGCACCAACCAATACCGATGTGCCGACCGGGCTGACAAAGCCGCTGACGTTCTGTCCCCACAGCGTGCCATTGCCCAGCACCGGAAAAAACAGCAGGCAGCCAAATGCCAGCATTAGCATCTGCGCGCGCAGTCCGGCGCCGCGCCGATCTGAGATAAATACGCGCCAGGCCGATGTGAAGCCAAAGGCGCTGTGATACAGCGTTGCGCCCAGCAGAATGCCTACAATCCACAACGCGGCCTGCCGGCCACTGACCGTGCCATTCAGATAGATAAGACCCAGCAGTATCAGCGCCGCTGATACTGCTGCGGGAACCAGGTTGATCTGCGATCGCGCAGGAGATGGAAGCGTAGAAGGATTCGAGGCCATGATGAAAAAGTCGCCCGGGTGACGACACTGAGTTTGAAAAGGTTATCTTACGCCGCAGACCAATAAAATCCAAACGGCGTCGTTCATTATTTTAAAGATGCCTGCGGTGGCGGCGCAGCGGTAACCTTGCTGCTGGCAGGGTCGTCGCCAGGCGTAATAGCAATTGCAATAAAGTAAAGCTATATACTTATTGCTTGGATTCATTTTGGGCGACAGTAACGACACCTGCATACAGCACGGTTCCGCTAGACTGGCTAGTTGGCGAACCTGCCGCAGGCTCAAGATTGACTGCAAGGGCGATCTGGTCAAGCGTAGATAGTTGCTCTACGCCTACCTGCGTCAGTTGTTTGTTGTGTCTTTCATGCATGCATCTGCGATCATGCCTCTGCCTCTTTCGCTCACTGTTCGGGCGCAAACAGGTCCAAGGCGTAGATTGTCGCTTTTACAAAGTGCACATAGTCCGCGATCTGCAAGCTGTCATTGGTAAGATCGTCTGCCGACTGACCCAAATAGGACGCCATGGCGCTTTGCAGCACCGGTTGATGTTGCGCGGGCAACCGGTGCAGCGCCCATTGTGCGGCGCTATCTTTTGGCGCAAAGCTGCCCGTTGCCAGACTGAACCAGATGCGGGCAAGGGCCAACACCACGTTGTGTTCATCTCCCTCCCAGTCAGCCGGCGTCTGCCATTGGTCAATGGTGTCCTTGAATGCGTTGAGCAGGTCGCGCCGTGGCACTGGTTCGAACAGTTCGCCCGCCGGCGTACCCAGCAGGCAAATGCTGTGTGCCTGTGCTTTGGTAATGAGGATGGCAAGATCATGATCCACGCAGGCGCCCTGAATCTGGCCTGCGGACAATTCGTCGCGCAGCCATTCTCCATACTGGCATTCCCGTCTTGGCGGATAGCGCCAGGGGACCACGGCAGCATGCTCTACCACGGTCACTTCCAGTGGTCGTATGGCATCGATCACAGGCCAGGCCGAAATGGTCTGCAAATTCGTCATCAGATCATGCCTGACCTGCTTGGTCAGCGCCTCGCTGACGGTGACCAGCAGATCGATATCGCTTTGCGGCTTGAGTCCGCCGTCCACCGCCGAGCCAAAAAGATGGATGGCTTGCAGCGAATCGCCTAAATAATGCGAGAGCAGCGCACAGGCGCTTGTCACTTGCCCGGCGATCTCGGCAGGCACTGAACCATGCGACGTGGCGCTGTTTAATGATTCGTTATTGCTATTCATGACTCTTTTTGTTCATACGCCAGAAAAAAAATACCATGATACCTGCCAGTAGAGCTCGTCGTCCAATCGCGGGCGCCGCAGGAACAGGGCGGTCACTGCAGGTTCAATAAAAATACTTATTAGCGGCATATTTGCGAACGCGAAGCATATCCACGAAATCAATATCGCTGCGATGACGTTTGCTTTGTACAAGACTGACGAAATTGATTGCCTGTTCGTCACTCAATGTGCGGGTTTCCCCGTTTTCGTAATGGAACTTTACACCGGGCATCCCGTACTCGTATAGAACGCTCACTGACTGAACGTGGTTCATGATGGCCTCCAAATAATATTTGCATAGCGCGGCCGAACCTATATATGTGTGACTGTTCGAGCCGTCTATGGCAGCGCCTGTGCCGATACGGTGTGTGTCGATCGACTTGGGGCGCGTTGACAAGGACTGATGATTATTAAAATTAATACCTTGAATGTTGGAGTCGCTTGCTCCGGGGCTACAAAACCAGCAGAAAGCATGAGCGTCGATCGCATCCATTAAAGCGAGCTGCATCACATGGCGCGGGTATATATGACGCGGCGATAATTTACGCAGCCATAATTTACGCAGCCGTTAAAAAAACCGAAATTAAACAACTGTTGGTGTTGTTGTGTGTCTGCAAATAACCAGGCTTCTGATTTAGCACTGTCGCAAATTTTTGATATTTATAAATAATACGACATGCGAAAAATGATACAACTTATTACATTAAATATCAATAGCGTAAACCGGTTTCTAAAAAATCTGGTTTTCACTGATAATGCGGGGTTGCGCTATGACCGAACAGACCATGGCCAGGGATCGGCTTTGGCTGTGCCCGGTGTCGTCACGATGGGAGTTCGCGGGCAAGGCGCTAGTACTTTCTGAACCGCTCTGATAGTTGCGTTTTGGTTTTTGGGAAAGATGGGTTTTGCGGAGCAAGTCCCATTTTGCGGAGCAGATTTATATTTGTAATTGCCCTGAAAGCCGCAAGAATACTGGAGGCGCAGAGCGGAGTCGAACCGCTCTGGACGGATTTGCAATCCGCTGCATAACCGCTTTGCTACTGCGCCTAAGTAATAACAAACGAAGAGTCAAGCATTATGGTCGATTTTCCGTGTGCAGTCAAGGCAATGGGCGGGATCGGCAATCAAAATGTGATTCGGCTCACTGGAATGTGTTTAAAAGCCTGCGTATTTACCGGCTTGCTATCGCCGCCAGATTGGTCAATGGTCCGCAGGCGGTCTCATCGTGGCTTCGTTGTCCATCCGAATCCACTGCGGGTGGGCATGCAGGATCTGTTCTACGGATTCTAGCGTTCCCGATAAATGTTCGCGCAAGCGCTGCTGCGCCAGCTCGGGTGCACCGCCGGAAATGGCCTGCACAATCAGGCGATGATCGCCGACGATGCGTTCCAGCTTGCCGGACACCGGCAGATGCAGGCGACGCAGTCGGTCCAGGTGTCCGCTATTGCTGTGCACCAGATGCCACAAGGCGTCTTTTCCTGCCGCCTGATAAAGCATGCGGTGAAATTGCGTATCGGCCTGGCTGAAAGCGCTCAGATCTCTGGCGGCGCGCAAGGCGTCCTGTTGTAGTACCAGCGCCTGCAGTGAACCAATCAAGCCCGGCACATGCGATTGGGCCAGTTCTCGCACCAGTTCCAGTTCAAGAGACTGGCGCAGAAAATGAGCCTGTCTGGCCAATGTGATATCAATCAGGCTGACACGCGTTGATGCCTGTGGATAGATATCCACCAGCATTTCTGCAGCCAGTTTCAGCAATGCTTCGCGCACCGGTGTCTGGCTGACCCCATAGGAGTCGGCCAGTTCGGCGCGTGAAAGCAGGGCGCCTGGCGCCCATTCCAGGGCAATGATTTTCTGGCGCAGCAACTGGTACAGTTGCGGCGCTGCCTGGCGGCTGCGATCAAGTGGCGTGGTCGGTCTCATGTTGTATGCCGATGAGCGGTGATGCGATCGTTGCAATAGCCCTGCAATAGGTAATACGTAATGCTCAACACTAAATACGTGCAGAGCCGCAGATGATCAATAAACCAGTTGATCAACGATAAGCGGCACGTGTTGCGCGCAGACCGCTTTGGCAGCGCGGCTGATTTTGTCACGTTCAAAATGCTATCTGCCGTTGCGCTGCCGCCAGGCGGAAAAATCGGTTTTGGCCTGTTCGTCGGTAGCGGGATACAGCCCGATAATGGATCGGCCCTTGAGTACCTCTTCGGTGACAAAATCCTCGTAAGCGGTCATTTCTATTGCCTCGGCTGCAATATCTTGCGCCAGATGTGCAGGAATCACGACTACCCC
The DNA here is from genome assembly GCA_050742695.1 of Advenella sp. GTDB lineage: Bacteria > Pseudomonadota > Gammaproteobacteria > Burkholderiales > Burkholderiaceae_B > Advenella. The sequence goes on from JBOIGK010000616.1 coordinate 7,087, forward strand.
CTCGGCATCGCCGACGATGACATCGCCGGGGAAAACGGCGACGTCGCCGCAGCCGATAGGCACATTGATGTCCAGCGCCTGATGCAAGGTAAGATTGGTGGGTGCCGAGGGGCGCTGGTGATATGTGGCAATAGACAACTTGGCAATTTCCGGCGAGTCACGAAAGCCGCCATCGGTGACCACACCAGCCGCACCGCGCTTCATCAGTCGGGAAACCAGAATGGAGCCGGCCGAGGCGGCACGCGCATCCTTGCGACTGTCTATCATCAGCACCGCGCCTTGCGGGCACTGATCAACCGCAACTCGTTGCGGATGGCTGCGGTCTTGAAAGACGGTAATGGGGTTGAGGTCTTCGCGTGCCGGAATGTAGCGCAGCGTGTAAGCCTCGCCCACCATGGTCGGCAAATCAGGGTTAAGCGGATGTACGTCCTGAATGAACTGATTGCGCAGGCCGCGCTTATACAAGGCAGTACAAAG
>JBOIGK010000617.1:0-7521 GCA_050742695.1 Advenella sp.
CTTTGCTATGCCATCGTGGCCATGTCGCTCAATCTCGTGTGGGGCTACTGCGGCATCCTGAGTCTGGGGCACGGCCTGTATTTTGCGCTGGGCGGCTATGCCATGGGCATGTATCTGGTGCAGGCGCCCGCACCCGGCCAGGAATCGGCGGGACTGCCGGCATTTACCTTCCTGCTTAACTGGACTCAACTGCCATGGTACTGGGCCGGTACCCAGACGCTTGCCTGGGTGCTCATCCTGGCGGCGCTGGTGCCGGCAATTGTGGCGTTCGTCTTCGGCTATTTCGCATTCCGCTCGCGCATCAAAGGCGTGTATCTGGCCATCATGACACAGGCGGTGACCTACGCGGCGATGCTCTTGTTCTTTCGCAACGAGACCGGTTTCGGCGGCAACAACGGCTTCACCGATTTCAAGTCGATCGCCGGCTATTCCATCAGCTCTACCGACACCCGTACGGTGCTTTTTCTGATTAGCTTTGTGGTGCTCGTCCTGGTGTTTGTACTGGTCCAATGGATCATGAAATCCAGATTCGGCAAGGTGATCACTGCAATCCGCGACAGTGAAAGTCGCGTCATGTTCATCGGATTCAATCCATTGCAATACAAACTGGCGATCTGGACGCTGTCGGCCGTGCTTTGCGGAATTGCAGGCGCTTTATATGCGCCGCTGGTGGGAATTATCAACCCAGGTGAAATGTCGCCCGTCAATTCAATCGAAATGGTGATCTGGGTCGCCGTTGGCGGTCGCGGATCACTGGTCGGCAGCATCCTGGGTGTATTTACGGTCAATGGCGCAAAAACTTTTTTCACTGCGTTCATGCCGGAGTACTGGCTGTACGTCCTTGGTGGCCTGTTTGTTGTGGTGACTCTGTTCATGCCCAAAGGGCTGATCGGCCTGTTTTCACGACGTCGCCCACAAGCGCGCCAGGCTGATTCCAACGCAGCTCCTGCCTCGGAGGCGGTATGACTGATATTCATGCTAACGCTGGCGGCGCTGGTGGCACGATCACCCATCTGGCCCATTTTGCCGAATCGGGAAAAATTGATACGACGCACGGCATCGTATTATATGTGGAAAACCTGACTGTCCGGTTCGATGCTTTTTGCGCCATCAATGACTTATCCCTGTACATCAAAGAGGGCGAACTGCGCTGCATTATCGGTCCCAATGGCGCCGGCAAAACAACCCTGATGGACGTGATTACGGGAAAAACCGGTCATCGCAACGCCACTATCGAAGGCGAGGTCTTTCTGGGCCAGACGCTGGATTTGCTGACTATGCAGGAACCGCAGATCGCGCAACTGGGTATCGGCAGAAAATTCCAGAAGCCGTCGGTATTTGAGAGCCAGCCGGTTTGGGAAAACCTGTATCTGGCCGATGCAGGAGATCGCCGCTGGCACGCCGCATTAAACGCGCGCATAACCGCTGACGTGCGCCACCGCATTGAAAATACACTGAACATCATGAAGCTGGAGAGCGTTGCCTATCGGCCTGCGGGTGAATTGTCGCACGGCCAGAAACAACGTCTGGAGATTGGTATGCTGCTGATGCAAAAGCCCGCATTGCTACTGCTGGACGAACCTGTTGCCGGCATGACCGACCGCGAAACGGCCGAGCTCGCTGAAATACTCCATCGCATTCGTGGTACCTGCTCCATTGTGGTGGTGGAGCACGATATGGGCTTTGTCTCAAACCTGGCCGGCGATCAGGGCACAGTCACCGTCCTGGCTGCCGGAACAGTATTGGCGCAAGGGACCATGCAGCAGGTGCAGCAGGATCAGCAAGTGATTGAATCCTATCTCGGCCGCTAATCAAGGAACACGCATCATGCAGCTCAGCGTACAAAACGTCAATCAGTATTATGGTGGCAGCCATATTCTCCGCGATATCTCATTTGATGTAAAAGCCAATGCCCTGACCGCCCTGCTTGGTCGCAACGGCGCGGGCAAAACCACACTGCTGCGCAGCCTGCTTGGCGTCGTACCTATTCGCAACGGGCAGATCAGCTATGCCGGCAAGGATATCAGTCGAATGGGGACGGCCAGCCGTATTGCCCAGGGTATAGGCTATGTGCCCCAGGGACGCGATATATTCCCCCGACTGAGCGTAAAGGAAAATCTGCTGGTTGGCGCCGCGTCACGCAGAACGCCTAAAGGAATACCCGCCTTCATTTATCAGCTTTTTCCGGTTCTCAAGGAAATGGAACATCGCAACGGCGGAGATTTGTCAGGTGGGCAACAGCAGCAATTGGCGATTGCCCGCGCCCTCATGAGCGAGCCACGACTGCTGATTCTGGACGAACCGACCGAGGGCATTCAGCCCAATATCATTCAACATATCGGCAGAACGCTCAAATTTCTTGTTGCAGATCATGGAATGACAGTACTTCTTGTTGAACAATATCTGGATTTCGTCAAACTTATTGCCGACGACTATCTTGTCATGAACCGCGGCGTCATTATTGCCCAGGGAAAAGGTGCAAATATTGATGCAGACGGTATTGAACGTCACATTAGTGTGTAACCGCAAATGTCAGCTGTCATGCAAACCGAAGGCTGGGCTGCGACTCTCGCATTGGCATTTTCTTGCCAACCATCCGGGCGCAGTGCCCTGACCCACAATGCCCATACCGGGCCATTGTTGGTACAGAAGTCGCTATATCCAGAAGGACCGGCCATCTGTCACGCCACAATACTGCACCCGCCATCAGGCATTGCAGGCGGCGACGAACTGAGCATCGTCGCGAAGGTTCATGAAAATGCCCATGCAGTACTGACCACCCCTGGCGCAACACGCTGGTATAAGGCCAATGGCAGGACAGCCACCCAGAGCATCGAGCTTCACATTGCCCAGAATGCAAAACTTGACTGGCTTCCCCTTGAGAACCTGTTGTTTGAACAGGCCCAGGCCAGGAACACCAGCGTGATCAGGCTCGCTGCAGGTGCCCGGGGAATCGGTTGGGACTGTTACCAGTTGGGCAGCGTGGCAACGCAGGGGTATTGGCACGAAGGCACGCTTGCCATCGATTCCACCCTTTACTATGACGGACAACTCGTGTGGACTGAAGCCGGTCTGGTCGACGCAGGACAGTCTCTCAGGCAAAGCAGCGCCGGGCTGGCGAATTTTCCGGTCATGGCAACCGTCTGGAGCATTGGGCCGATCATCGCCGCCGAACAGATGGAGCACATGACTGCCAGCCTGCCATGGACAGAAAACCTGCGGGCGGGCGTCAGCCAGATTCAGCTGGATTCGTCCAGCAGCCTGGTCCTGGTACGCCTGCTGGGCACGCGTACCGAGCAAATCAGGCAACTCATGGTCGATTGCTGGCTACACCTGCGCCCCCTGCATCTGGGCGTGCCCGCGACCCCCTTGCGGCTTTGGCTCACCTGATGGCACTGCGCTTGCGGCCCATTTTAAACATTTAACTACGTATTGCGAGACTACCATGGATTTGACACCACGAGAAAAAGACAAACTGCTGATATTCACCGCTGCCCTGCTCGCAGAAAGGCGTCGTAACCGAGGGCTAAAACTGAACTACCCTGAGTCTGTGGCACTAATTACCGCAACGCTCCTGGAAGGAGCACGGGAAGGCAAGACGGTGGCAGAGCTCATGCATGCTGGCACGCAAGTGCTTACCCGCGATGATGTCATGGAAGGCGTACCGGAAATGATTCCGGACATCCAGGTCGAGGCCACTTTTCCGGATGGCACCAAACTGGTTACGGTCCACCATCCCATCGTTTGAATCCACGCGCAACGCCAAATCGTCCTTCATTCATTTATAGACTCACAAAGGAAAATATCATGTTTCATACTTTTTCCAACCGATTACGTTATTGCCTGGCCGGATTTACCCTCACGGGCCTGCCTCTGACCGCACTGGCTCATCCCGGTCATTTTGAGCACATCGATGCCATGTCCATGTTCAATCAAGGGCTGCTTCATCCACTTACGGGGCCAGACCATCTGCTGGCCATGCTGGCCGTGGGTATCTGGAGTGCGATGGCCTACCCCTCGTTGAAAAGAGCCATCTATATCCCACTTTCTTTTTCCAGCATTCTTCTTTTCGGCGCCCTGATGGGCATCGCCGGAATGCAAATTCCGTTGGTAGAACCACTGATCATGGCCTCACTGCTGGTGCTCGGTCTAATGCTGGCAGGCATGGCACGCTTGTCCCTGATAACCGGCTCGGCACTGGTTGCATTCTTTGCATTTTTCCATGGCGCGGCCCATGGCATGGAGCTGCCAGAAGGAGGCGCAGCGAGTCTGTTTATCCTGGGATTCATGCTTTCCACCCTATTCATCCATTGCGCCGGAATGGTAGCCGGTGCCATCATGACACGCCACAAAACCTGGCTTGCCCGGATGGCGGGCGCCGGCATTGCCTCATATGGCGCAGTGTTGTTATTAACCGGACAATAAGGAGCCAGCATGATTCCAGGCGAAATCATTGCCGCCGAAGGTGCAATCGACATCAACATCGGTCGAAGCACCATCGTCATTGAAGTGACCAATACGGGCGATCGCCCCATTCAGGTCGGATCACATTATCATTTTGCAGAAACCAATGCCGCGCTGCTATTTGACCGGCAACAGGCCCGTGGTCATCGATTGAATATTGTCGCAGGAACAGCAATACGCTTTGAACCCGGGCAAATACGTACAGTAGAACTGGTGGCGCTAGCGGGTGACCGGCGAGTATTCGGGTTTACTGGAAACGTCATGGGGGCACTGGAATGACAAGCATATCAAGACAGGCATACGCCGAAATCTTTGGTCCGACTATTGCAAACGGTCGCGCCGATCGGGTTCGCCTGGCAGACACTGGATTGTTCATTGAAGTCGAGAAAGATTTCACCCTATTTGGCGAAGAGGTCAAATTTGGCGGCGGCAAAGTCATCCGTGACGGTATGGGCCAGAGCCAGCGCTGCTCGGCAGACTGTGCCGACACAGTCATTACCAATGCACTGCTCGTGGACGCAATTGCCGGGATAGTCAAAGCCGATATCGCTATCAAAAACGGCCATATCGCTGCCATCGGCAAAGCGGGCAATCCGGACATCCAGCCCGGTGTCACCATCGTGATCGGGCCTGGCACCGAGATTATTGCCGGAGAAGGTTTTATTGTGACCGCCGGCGGAATAGATACACATATTCATTTCATTTGCCCGCAGCAGATTGAAGAAGCGCTATCCTCTGGCGTCACCACCATGATAGGCGGTGGCACGGGCCCGGCAACGGGCACGTTCGCCACCACATGCACGCCAGGCCCCTGGCATATCCACGCCATGCTTGGCGCGACCGATGCCTTTCCCATGAATATTGGTCTGTTGGGCAAAGGCAGTGCCAGCGATCCCGCTCCGCTACTGGAACAGATACAGGCCGGAGCACTGGGGCTGAAGCTGCATGAGGATTGGGGCACAACACCACAAGCCATTGACACCTGCCTGAACGTTGCCGAACAGACCGATACACAGGTCGCCATCCACAGCGATACCCTGAATGAATCGGGCTTTGTCGAAGCCACTCTGGCCGCGTTCAAGGGACGTACCATCCATACCTTCCATACCGAAGGCGCAGGCGGCGGTCATGCGCCCGATATCATTCGCGCAGCAGGCATGCCCAATGTCCTGCCCGCCTCTACCAACCCGACCATGCCTTTCACGCATAATACGATTGATGAACATCTGGATATGCTGATGGTTTGCCACCATCTGGACCCGGCTATCGCCGAAGACCTCGCCTTCGCCGAGAGCCGCATCCGTCGGGAAACCATCGCTGCCGAAGACATTCTGCATGACCTTGGCGCATTTTCAATCATGAGCTCTGACTCACAGGCAATGGGCCGTGTTGGCGAAGTGATTCTTCGAACATGGCAGACGGCAGACAAAATGAAGCAACAGCGCGGCAGCCTGGCCGGCGATTCTTCCGCGTCCGACAATCATCGGGTAAAACGCTTTATTGCCAAATACACAATCAACCCTGCCATCGCACATGGTATTGCTCACAAGGTAGGATCCATAGAGCCCGGAAAACTCGCCGATCTGGTTCTATGGCGGCCTGCCTTTTTTGGCGTCAAGCCCAGTCTGATTCTTAAAGGCGGAATGATCGCGCAGGCAGTGATGGGCGATCCGAACGGGTCTATCCCCACTCCTCAGCCGGTACATTACCGAAAAATGTTCGGTTCATACGGTCGCGCACTGAAAACGTCGCTGGCCTTTGTTTCGCAGGCAGGGTTCAACAACCCAGCCGTGCAAGATTTAAACCTGACCAAAACGCTTTGCGCAGTCAACGGCTGCCGCAATATTGGCAAGCGCGATATGGTTCTGAACAACTGGCTGCCGGATATCCGGGTAGATCCGCAAACCTACCAGGTTTTTGCAGACGGACAGCTGCTAAGCTGCGAACCGGCGCAGATCCTGCCGATGGCTCAACGGTATTTTCTGTTTTGATGTCGATCTATCAGGAACGCTCAGACATGACACGTATCGTCCGCAAATATCTACGCAATAGCAGCCTGTCTGCCTCGTTGTTACAACATGCCCCCCTCGCGCAGATGACTTTTGAACAGCGCCGTCGCAGTCGCCAGAAAGTGATCCTTGATAATGGTGAAACCATCAACCTGATAATCGACAGAGGCGTGGTTCTTGCGCCTGACGATGTGCTAGTGGCCGATGACGGCGGCCTGATTGTCGTGCAGGCAAAGAGCGAGTTGCTGGTTCGCGTCACCGCGAATACGGCCACCGATCTGGCGCGGGCTGCCTACCATCTGGGTAACCGCCATGTCACGGTCGAAGTTGGAGATGGTTATCTTCATCTGGAATACGATCCCGTACTGGTGGAAATGTTGAACCGGCTTGGTGTTCATACCTCGACCGTCAATCAGGCTTTCAACCCCGAACACGGCGCGTATGGTGGCGGCCATAAGCACGGCCACGATGAAACGTACGACGAAGATTACGCGCTGGCGCAGGCCGCCTATCGAGCCCATGAAGACGCGCATTCCCGGCACGACCATAACCACGCGCATTCTCACGATCACGATCACCGTCACCTTCACGATCACCTTCACAATCACGTTCGTAATCACCAACACCCGCATAACGCTTTTGCAGATCCGGAAAAACCGCAGCATGCGGATCATGACCATCCTGTTCATGATCATCGTCATCGCCCTGACGAGTAACCTGCCACCATGGACACCACCAAAGATGAGTTGGGCTTCATCACTGCCCAACGCTATGCACAACTGATGCGTCTGTCCTCACCAGCCTTGCCGGTGGGCGGGTTCAGCTACTCTCAAGGATTCGAATCTGCAGTCGAACTCGGCATTGTGTCAGATGAAGCCACTGCTGGTCGATGGATCGAGGATACGTTGCACACCGTCATGGCTCAATGCGATGCTGCGATATGGCTGTTAGTCTACCGGGCATGGCGCGAGCAGGATTCCGACACCATCTGCCAGTGGAATCAATGGTATTACGCAAGTCGTGAAACGGCAGAGGCAAGGGCCGAGAC
>JBOIGK010000618.1:0-2436 GCA_050742695.1 Advenella sp.
CGTGGCCAACGTTCAGCTCCCCCGACCGGGCAATGGCGGTCTCGATGTAGGCCTTGGCCAGCCGGGCTGCCTGCGGCACATCGCCCGTGCCTGGAATCAGCGCACACAGGGCGGCAGACAGCGTGCATCCTGTGCCATGAGTATTCGCAGTGTCAACGCGTTTGCCGGGCAGCTCGATCATGCGGTCGCCGTCGGTCAGCAGATCGACAGTGTCGTTGCCTGGCAAATGGCCGCCCTTGAGCATGACCCAAACAGTGCGGTGATGGTCCATGAGTTTACGCAGGCGCTCTGCCACCCGGTACATTTGCTTTAAGGAATCGGCCTCCCGTTCGCCCAGCAGCACACCGGCTTCGGGCAGGTTTGGCGTAATGACGGTCGACAGCGGTATTAGTGCTTCACGCAGTGTGGCGATGGCCGGCTTGTCCAGCAGCACATCGCCGCTTTTGGCCACCATGACCGGGTCCAGTACAATATGGTCAGGCATCCAGTAGGCCAGGCGTTCGGCCACCATGCGGGTTACCGGTTCCTGGCCTAGCATGCCGATTTTTACCGAATCGATACGAACATCGTCAAACAGCGTATCAATCTGCTGACGAACGAACTCGGGTGCGACAGGCTGCACGCCGCTCACTCCCTTGGTATTTTGGGCGGTCAGGGCCGCTACAACGGCGCAGGCATAAGTGCCCAGGGCACTCATGGTCTTGACATCGGCAAGAATGCCGGCACCGCCGGAAGGATCTACACCGGCAATGGTCAAAGTATTAAAAATCATACAGCCTCTCTGTCGACAGTATTGTTGTCATACGCATATGATAATGTCTTCCTCTGAATTAATGTTAATGATTGAATGAAGGCGCAATCTTACCGTGCGCTTTTATCAGTACAAGGATGTCAAATGGCTACCCGTAAATCTACAGATCGAACGAGCCGTCAGGGCACGAAAGCCAATAGTCAGCACGCCAAGACCGATCGTTTGGCACGAGAGGTGACAGCGGGCGATACCCAATCGGGCGACACGCCGGAGCAAACCCGCGACAATACTGTCATGGACAGCCAGCGGGCACGCATCAACGCCGAAGCCGCTGCCTTTACGGCAGATCTTGTCGGCACTGACAAGGCAGCGCGCAATCAGCGGGCTAAACTCCTGCTTGAGGGCATCGCGGCCGATGATCGTCGTGAATTGCTCCAGTTGTTGCGAGAGGAAAAACTGCGCGCCGACAACCTCAGGCACCCGGAAACGGATCCGGACTACAAGCTCCAGGATAATTGGCAGGATGGCGGGTATCCCTATAAATATCTCATGTCGCGCCGTAATTACGAGTTTCAGAAATATGACCTGCAGGTTGAACTGCTCAAGCTGCAGTCCTGGGTCAAGGAAACCGGCCAGCGTGTGGTTATTGTCTTTGAAGGTCGCGATGCGGCGGGCAAGGGCGGCACCATCAAGCGCTTCATGGAACATCTGAATCCGCGGACCGCCCGCGTGGTTGCGTTGCAAAAGCCGACGGAACGTGAGCTGGGCCAATGGTACTTCCAGCGCTATGTGGAGCATCTGCCCACCAGCGGTGAAATTGTCATGTTTGACCGTTCCTGGTATAACCGGGCGGGGGTTGAGCGGGTCATGGGATTCTGTACCGATGCCCAATACATGGAATTCATGCGCCAGGCGCCGGAGTTCGAACGCAATCTGGTTCGCAGCGGCATCAGTGTCATCAAGTTCTGGTTCTCGGTCAGCCAGGATGAACAGAAACGCCGGTTCAAGGAACGTCGTCACCATCCGCTCAAGCAGTGGAAACTGTCTCCCATCGATATGGCCTCTCTGGACAAATGGGATGACTATACTCGCGCCAAGGAGGCGATGTTTTTTCATACCGACACCAGCGACGCGCCCTGGATCGTGGTCAAGTCCAACTGCAAAAAACGTGCGCGGCTTAACGCCATGCGCTATGTCCTGCAGCAGTTCAATTACACCAATAAGGACTCCAAGCACATCGGCAAGATTGACCCGTTGATTGTGGGTCGCTCCAACGTGGTCTACGAGCAGGGCGAACACGCGTTGCACAGCCCATCAGGGGTAAAGCAGGACACCCGTTAAAACCGCTATGCGCGGCCAGTTGTGGTTGCGGCCATGCGCCGGTTATCGGTGCATGGCCCATGCATCCATCCATTGAAGCTATCCGCGCGCCACCAATTGCTGGGCCCGGTTCAGCACCTGCTCCAGATAGCGCTGCAGCGCCTCGCGCTCGGCGGGCATCAGGTCCTGTAATAGGTAGTCGTTACGCGCCATCATCAATGGCGATACTTCCCGATAGGCAGCTTGGCCGGCAGGCGTCACCGCCAGAATCTGCTGGCGTTTATCGTCAGTATCTGCGGTGCGGGACAAGAATCCCTTTTTCTCCAGCCGGGCAATGGCCCGGCTCACCTGCATTTTGTCCAGCG
>JBOIGK010000619.1:0-5357 GCA_050742695.1 Advenella sp.
CAAGAATGCGAAGGACGCCAATATTCGCCGTTTCGAGGATGACGCCACATTGGTAACCGCCGGTGTATCAGGGCAGGTTCAGGCAGTCTCTTCCCAATGGCCTATCGTTGCGGAAATAAACAAGAAACAGACCAGCAATCCCTTTGAGATAAAATTTGTTCAGCATGAATTCATGCTGGGCATCGCCATGCCAAAAAACAATCCCGAACTCAAGTCGTGGCTGGACAAGTGGATTCTTGAAAATCTGAAAAACGGTAAGCTCAATGATATTTATAAAAAATACCACGGCAATGAGCTTTCACCGAAAGTGGTCAATCAGCAGTCTTGATTATCTGATATAAAATATGAAAAAGGAGCCAACAGGCTCTTTTTTTTGCGCGCAGAAATCGTGCTGGCGCATTCATCTTATCCGCAGAACAGCACTAGTGAGAGCAGGCTGAACGACAACTTGTTTAGCGGATGAGGGATTTTACCGATATAGTGCCTGCCTATACGCGCATCTGAATTTAATATTTGATTGTCTTACCATAATCCGGTCTACTCGTTCCTGATTATCAGTTTTTGCGCGTCATGCGCATCGGTATAACAGGAGACAACATGCCGCAAGCCACGAAATCCATATACATCAACGGCCTCTGGAAACAGTCAGAGAACGGGAAGCAGATTGATATGCTGGCACCCAGCAACGGAAAAAAAATCGGGGCAATATCGCGAGGTGACAAGGCCGATATCGATAAGGCGGTATTCGCTGCAAGAAGTGCATTCGATGGTGTATGGGGGCAAATGGCCGCAGTGGACAGAGGTCGTTTACTGTCCCGGCTTGGGATAAAAATACTGGAAAACCTTGAACAATTGGCCTTGATCGAAGCGCAGGATACTGGCAAGCCCATGACTCTGGCTCGCAACGACATCACGGCGACAGCGCGATACTTTGAATATTATGGCGGGGCGGCTGACAAAATCCATGGTGAGACCATACCATTTTTGAACGGTTATCAAGTGATGATTCTTCGTGAACCACGGGGAGTGGCCGCACACATCATTCCGTGGAATTATCCTGCACAGATGTATGGCCGAACAATTGCGTGTGCATTGGCGGCAGGCAACACAACGGTATTGAAGCCTGCCGAGGAGGCGTGCATGAGCATCATCAGGCTGACTGAGCTTGCTCACGAAGTCGGTGTCCCGCCTGGCGTCATCAATCTTGTTACCGGTTTGGGTGACGAGGCCGGGGCTGCACTGTCTGCACACAACGGTATCGACTTTATGTCGTTCACGGGCTCACCTGAGGTCGGTACGCTGATTCAGAAGGCGGCGGCAGAGAATCATGTGCCGTGTGTCCTTGAGTTGGGAGGAAAGTCGCCGCAAATTGTATTTGACGATGCCAATGTTAATGAGGCCATTCGGGTAATCATTGCTGCGATCATTCAAAATACCGGCCAAACCTGCTCGGCGGGCAGTCGCGTGCTTGTGCAACGCTCGATATTCGAAGAATTTGTGGATGCACTGGCAAAGCGTTTCAGGGCAATCAAGGTGGGCTCTCATGAATCGGATCTGGACTGCGGTCCGGTAATCAGCCAGGTCCAGTGTGAGCGAGTGAAAGGCTTTCTGGAACGAGCGAAAAAAAATGGTATCGAATTGATCGCCGAAGGCAGCCTGGATGCTACCGCGGTGGCATCCGGTTTTTATGTCACCCCCGCGCTACTGGGACCCGTCGATCCGGCAAATGAGTTGGCTCAGGACGAAGTTTTCGGACCGGTATTGGCCGCGATTCCATTTGATGATGAAGACGATGCCATCGCAATTGCAAATGGAACACAGTTTGGTCTGATCGCAGGCGTGTGGACTGAAAGCGGGGCACGTCAGATCAGAATGGCCAAAAAATTACGCGTCGGCCAGGTTTATCTGAATGCCTATGGAGCCGGAGGTGGAATCGAACTGCCATTTGGTGGATTCAAGAAAAGCGGTCATGGACGCGAAAAGGGATTTGAGGCACTGAAGGAATATACGGTATCAAAAACAGTGGTCATTAAGCACTAACCTGATTGACGTTGCGGTACATGTCACATCTGATACGTTAAGAGATAGGAAACAAGCTGTCCGGGCTTTTGGCTGAGAATAATAATTTCCTGTATCTGCTTATGCATGTATAGGGATATATGCACATGAAAAAAATCTAACTAGGAGACAAAAATGCACAAGCTATTCAAGCGTAGCGCAATCAGGCTACTGGTGGCCGGTTTCGCTCTGACGCTCTTGGCGGGGCAAACGGTGAATGCGGCGCCCATCAAGCTGCGTCTTGCTCATGTTTTCGCCATTGGCAGTCCGGTCGATGAGTCAAGCATGCAGTTTGCCATTATCATTAAAGAGAAGACCAATGGTGAAATAGAAATCTCGGTGTTTCCCAACAGCCAGCTTGGCGGAGATGAAGCGATCGCCCGCGATATTTCGCGAGGGTCCCTGGATATCGCCTTTGTGAATCCCGGTTCTCTCTCGGGGCTGGATCCTTTGCTAGATATTCATTACCTTCCCTATATCGTGGCCGATTTTTCGCAGGCCGATAAGATTTTTTACAATCCTGAAGGCATTATCCAGCGTACGTTAAGAGAAACGTTGAAAAAACACAAAATGGAGTCGCTGGGTTTTTTCGAGCTTGAATTCCGTGCATTGACCAACTCAAAGCATCCGGTTGAGACTGTTGCTGATCTCAAGGGGCTGAAAGTTCGTGTACCAGGCTCGGCCGGCATTCGTGGTTTCTTTGACGAAGCTGGTGCGCAGGCCGTGACCATGCCATTCCCGGAGCTGTTTACAGCACTGCAACAGGGAACGGTAGATGGTCAGGACAACGGTGCAAGCATTACGCATAATTCACGCTTGTTCGAAGCGCAGAAGTTCATGACTGAACTCAATCACGTATATGCAATGGGAGCGATTGTCTCCAGCCAGCGTGCATGGAGCAGACTCGACGATTCGCAAAAGGAACTGTTCCGGGCGACAGCAGCCAAGGTATCGGCTGAAGAAATCAGGAAAAACCGGCAGATGAACGCAGAATATATGAAAAAAATCGAAGCCGGTGGCGTCAAAATACACAAGCTCGCACCGCAGGCGCTGGCTCAATTCAAAGCAATAGGAGAAAAAGTATGGGAGAAGCTGACGCCGGTTTATGGTGAAAAGCGCATCGAGGCACTTCGGGCAGAAGTGCAGGCGCTGGCAAAAAAATAAGCAACAGATAAGAAACAAGAGGAGATGCTATGCAACAGGGAAGCAGACTGGCCGTGCGTATGGCATGGATCGAATGCAGGCTATATAAAATTGAGAATTTCTTATGTTCTTTAGGCCTTATGGTCATGCTCCTGATGATATTTCTGAGCGTTTGTGTGAGGTACTTCAACCTGCCGCTGCCAAACGTTTCCGAATGGGCGCTGGTGGCCATGTCGCCATTGACCTTCGTGGGAGCGGCGATGTGCACCAAGCTTGGGCAGCACATCGCGGTCGATTTCGTGCATCAGTCTCGCTCAGTGACGCTCAGAAAGTGTGCACATCTTCTTGTATCCTTGTTGCTACTGTTGTTCTCCGGGGTATATACCTGGCTCGCGTGGACATTGCTGGATGACGCGATATCGTCGGGAGAAGCAATGATTGATTTGGGTACGCCAGTTGCCATTCCCATTTTTTGCTACTTTCTTGGCATGTTGTTGATGTCGATCCACGCCTTATGTCAATTAACCCGGGCAGCGACATTCAGTTCTTTGCCCGAACTCGCAACTGCGGGGGTGGAGTGATGATTGTCTCTATTCTTCTGCTATTGCTTGTTGTCGGTACGCCTATTGGCATTGCGTTCGCCCTGATCGTCATGGTTAATGCAGAGTCGTGGAATATCGACCCGTTCACACTGGCGGCATTGCCCTATGATACGGTCAACTCCTTTCCTTTGCTTGCCATACCGCTATTTCTACTGGTGGGAGAACTGATGAATAGAGGCGGGCTGGTAGCCCAACTCATATCAGTATGTGATATTTTTTTAAGCAAAGTAAGGGCGCCGCTTGGGCATATTATGATTTTTGCCAGTGCGCTGATGGGGGCTATCACCGGATCATCGGTGGCGACAGTGGCCGCTATCGGCAGTACGGTGGGAAGCGAAATGCGCAAGCGTGGATATCCCGTCGGATATATTGCGGCTCTGAACGCCGCTGCCGGTTTGCTCGGAGTTCTGATTCCACCCTCTATCCCGTTGATTTTATACGGATCGATCGTGGGCGTTTCCATTACCAAGCTGGTTATGGCGTCGCTGATCCCGGGTCTGCTGACCATTGTCGTGTTCTGCATCATTCATCTGATTCTGTCCCGACGGGTGTTAAAGGACGGACAGGAAACGAGGGCTGAAGATACTCCGACAGACATAGGTATTGTGCGAGGGCCCATCCAGACCATTTTTCATGCCACGCCGGCCCTGTTTCTTCCAGTACTGGTGCTGGGCGGAATCTATTCAGGCATATTTACGCCAACAGAAGCCGCAGCGGTTGCGGGCGTCTATGCCATGGTCGTTACTGTGATATCGCGTAAAGCGGGCAGAGGGGACATGCGCAGAATATTTGAAAAGGCGGTTCTTGCCACGGCAGCCATTCTTGTCATCATTGCATTTACCAGCGTATTTAACCGAGCCATGGTGCTTGAACAAATACCGCAAGGTATCGCGGATTTTACGACGACATTCACTAGCAACCCAATGCTATTTCTGCTT
Source organism: Advenella sp. (assembly GCA_050742695.1). Taxonomy (GTDB): domain Bacteria; phylum Pseudomonadota; class Gammaproteobacteria; order Burkholderiales; family Burkholderiaceae_B; genus Advenella. Next base: position 4,742 of record JBOIGK010000619.1, read on the forward strand.
GTCGTCAATATCGCGCTTATCCTGGTCGGGATGTTTATGGAGACAAATGCTGCCACTTTGCTGATGGGACCTTTGTTGGCGCCTGCGGCTATCCGGTTTGGTGTTGACCCCGTGCATTTCGGAATCATCTTAGTTACCAATATTGAAATTGGCCTGCTTACGCCGCCATTGGCCGCAAATCTGTATGTAGCTGCAAGAACGAACAATGCCAGGCTGTCCGCAATGATGCGATATACCTGGTGGTTTTTGGGGGGAACATTGCTAGTGCTTATGCTGATTACTTTTATTCCCCAACTGACCATGTGGCCCAATTATTTTAAGGTGAGCTGATTATGTCATATGTAATACCCGAGTATTCCCGCGCAGCTGTACTAAGAGCTTTCAAGACGCCGCTTAATATTGAAGATGTGCCCGTGCCGACCACCCTTGAGCCAGGTAGCGCTCTGGTGAAAATGGATGCTTGTTCGATCTGTGGAACAGATGTTCATTTGTGGCAGGGGTCGCTGTCGCTGAAAGTGGATTTGCCTGTCATTATTGGCCATGAAATGGTGGGCACCGTGGTCGCCTTTGGCGATGGCGCTCACCAGGATTCGGTAGGCAATGTATTGAAGTCAGG
>JBOIGK010000620.1:0-24317 GCA_050742695.1 Advenella sp.
GAAGGCGCACGCCGATGTACATGAAATTTTCTTTCAGGTGTTCGACAAAGGCTGGATGGAAGACGGTGAAGGGCGTTATATCGACTTTAAAAATACCGTGATTATTCTGACCTCCAATGTAGGTACGGATCGTATTGTGGATCTTTGCAAGGACCCTGATTTGATGCCCGATGCCGAAGGGCTGACCGGCGCCTTGCGTGAGCCTTTGCTGGGGGTGTTTCCTGCTGCGTTGCTGGGGCGTCTGGTGGTGGTGCCGTATCTGCCGCTATCGGACGAGATGCTGGACAGCATCGTGCGTCTGCAACTGGATCGCATCAAGGTGCGTCTGCAGCAAAATCACAATATTGATTTTGAGGTTACCGACGCTGCAGTCTCGCAGATCGTTGGACGCTGTACCGAAGTGGAATCCGGCGGGCGGATGGTGGATGCGATTCTGACCAATACGGTATTGCCTAAAGTGAGCCAGGAAATTCTTGTGAGCACCATTGAAGGCCGCAGTCTGGCTCGGTTGTCCCTGGATGCGCAGGACGGCGAGTTTGTCTATCAATACAGCTGAGCATCAATTCAGTTGAAATTACGATCAAACAAATGCCCGCTATTGCAGCGGGCATTTGTTCGATCGTTATTTCAACTGTATTGGTGTTCAGCTGTATTGATACACAAACTCGCCGTCCTGCGCATCCAGGGACAACCGAGCGAGACTGCGGCCCTCAATGGTGCTCATGAGAATTTCCTGGCTCACGTTAGGCAATACCGTATTGGTCAGAATCGCATCCACCATCCGCCCGCCGGATTCTACTTCGGTACAGCGTCCGACGATCTGCGAGACTGCAGCGTCGGTAACCTCAAAATCAATATTGTGATTTTGCTGCAGACGCACCTTGATGCGATCCAGTTGCAGACGCACAATAGTGCCCAGCATTTCATCGGACAGCGGCAGATACGGCACCACCACCAGCCGGCCCAGCAGCGCAGCAGGAAACACACCCAGCAGAGGCTCGCGCAAGGCGCCGGTCAGCCCTTCGGCATCGGGCATCAAATCGGGATCCTTACACAGATCCACAATACGATCCGTACCTACATTGGAGGTAAGAATAATCACGGTATTTTTAAAGTCGATATAACGCCCTTCACCATCTTCCATCCAGCCTTTGTCGAACACCTGAAAGAAAATTTCATGTACATCAGCGTGCGCCTTCTCGACTTCATCGAGCAGGACCACGCTATAGGGGCGCCGCCGCACGGCTTCAGTCAACACACCGCCTTCGCCATAGCCAACATATCCGGGCGGTGCGCCCTTGAGCGTGGAAACGGTATGCGCTTCCTGGAACTCGCTCATATTAATGGAGATCAGATTCTGCTCGCCGCCATAAAGCGTTTCAGCCAGCGCCAGCGCCGTCTCGGTCTTGCCCACGCCACTGGGGCCGCAAAGCAGGAACACCCCTACCGGCTTGTTCGGATCGGTAAGGCGGGCGCGGGACGTCTGGATCCGGCGAGTGATTGCATCCAGCCCATCACGCTGGCCAATCACGCGTTTTTCCAGCGAATTGGACAACTGTAATACCGAACTGGCCTCGTCCTTGACCATCCGGCCAACCGGAATGCCTGTCCAGTCCGCCACCACAGCAGCAACCGCATTGGCATCTACCGATGGAAAAATCAGGGGCGCTTCACCCTGCTGGGCCGCCAGTTGCTCCTGCACTTGCCTGAGCGCGGCCAGAGTTTCGTTGCGCAGTTGCTCACTGGTATCCTCATCACGCAAAACCTGACGCAACTCAAACAGCCTGGTTGCCAGTTCCTGCTCGGTCCGCCAGTCTTCTTCCAACTGGCTCAATTTGTCACGTGCAGCCTCCAGGTCGCTATCAATATTGGCGATGCGTGCCTCGTTGCCGACGCCCACCTGCAATTCCCGCTGCGCAATATCGCGCTCAATCTGCAGATGCTCTATACGTCGCCGACTATCCTCTACAGCCGGCGGCTGGGCGTGCTGGCTGACCGCCACGCGGGCGCAGGCCGTATCCAGCAGCGCAACCGCCTTGTCGGGAAGCTGGCGTGCCGGAATATAGCGGTGCGACAGCCGCACTGCAGCATCGATTGCTTCGTCCAGCAGCAGCACCTGATGATGCGACTCCAGCCTGCCGGCCAGGCCGCGCAACATAATCAGCGCCTTGGCCTCGGCCGGCTCATGCACCTGCACCACCTGAAAGCGACGCGTGAGGGCGGGGTCTTTTTCGATGTACTTTTTATATTCAGCCCAGGTCGTGGCGCCGATCGTGCGCAACTGGCCGCGCGCCAGTGCGGGCTTGAGCAGATTGGCTGCGTCACCCGTACCAGCAGCACCGCCCGCGCCAATCAACGTATGGATTTCATCTATAAACAACACAATCGGCTTTTCGCTGGCCTGCACTTCGTCGATGACCTGGCGCAGTCGCGATTCAAATTCACCTTTCATGCTCGCGCCGGCGGACAACAGCCCGATATCCAGCAAATACAGCGACACCTCGCGCAACGAGGGTGGCACATCGCCGCTGGCCAGCCGCAGCGCCAGCCCTTCGACCACAGCCGTTTTGCCGACACCGGCCTCGCCGGTAAGCAACGGATTGTTCTGGCGACGCCGCATCAGGATATCGACAATTTGCCGAATTTCTTCATCGCGACCGGATACCGGATCAATTTCATTGTTGCGCGCCCGGGCAGTCATATCTACCGCATACTGTGCCAACGCAGACTTGCCGCTGGCCCCGGCAGCAGGCGCTGCCGCGCCGCCCTCTGACAAGGCCGCGCTGTCTTGCTGCTCAACAGAATCCCTGACAATGGCCGGCAGATGATCGGCCAGCACGTCCGGCGTGATTTTCTTGAATTCAGATGAAATACCGTAGAGCACATTGCGCAGCGAATGGGTCTTGAGGATGCCCAGAATCAGATGCGCACTGCGGATACGCGCTTCGCCATACTTGAGCGAACCATATACCCAGGCGCGTTCGGTTGCGTTATCCAGATGCTCTGACAGATCGGAAACGGACGAGGCGCCCCGCGGCAGCTCGTCCAGGGTGGCGACAATGCCGCGCTCCAGCTGATCGGGGTTGAGTTCGAAATAACGGATGATTTTCTGCAGATCACTGTCATGCTCATGCATAATCTGATGAAGCCAGTGCACCAGCTCCACATGCGGGTTCCCGCGAAGTTTACAAAATGCCGTGGCGCCTTCCAGTGCGCGGTACAGCAGGGTGTCAAGTTTTCCAAATAGATCGCTGCGATTGATTTCAGACATAGTTGTTTGTTTTGCTTGCTGTCATTTGTGAATAGAAAAGCGTAGCCGAAAGATATGACCTGCCTGTGAAAATGATGTCCTGTATGTTACGTGTATCCGCAAAGGTTTTCGAACCTTAAAGTTTTGCCAAATGTAAGCGCGCCGATGCGACTACCTCTCGGAGCCTGCCACAGCACCACCGGACCTTGCCCACCATCAACCGCTAGGCTGTCGCCGACACAATCAGCATCATGGGACGCTCCAGTTCCTCTGCCAGTTGTGGCAACTGCCGAATCTGTTCGGCAGTGGGCGCAAACTCCTGCACCGCCTCAATGCGAAAGCCTGCAGCAATCAGCGCGTTCAATGTTGTGCCGATGGTCCTGTGATATTTCAGTACGCCGGCGGCAAACCAGTCCGTTCGGCGCTCCCCTTCCCGAGCGTACCCGTTGACCGGCCAGGTTTTGCGCCCCTGCTCATCACTGATCCAGTGGGCGTCGGTGGCGGCCATGAAAATCGGATGCTCAATCGAGAAGACCAGGAGCCCGCCCGTTCGTAGGCATTTATGAACCTCGCGGACAAGACGCTCAAAATCCTGCACATAGTGAAAGGTCAATGCGCTGAAGGCAATATCGAAGCCGGCCTGGGCAAGCACCAGCGTATCCAGATCGGCGATCCGATATTCGATTGCTGAGTCTGCAGTCTCCGCCCGGGCACGCTGGATCATGTTCCGCGACAGGTCCAGTCCCAGCACCGAACTTGCACCCTGCTGACGAAACCAACGGGCGGCCCAGCCGAAGCCGCAGCCCAGATCGAGAACCCGTTTGCCGGTCGGATCCGGCAGCAACGCCCGGATCGCAGGCCATTCCGGCGCGCCCTTCAGGCCAAGAACCTGTCGGGGCAATTGAATATAGCCGGCGAAAAAATCAGGATCATCGTAAATGTTTTGTGCCATTTATCCCTCAATGCATTGGAATGCGGCGCTCACACGCGCTTGCCGTCCTTCCTGCCAACAGTGTTGCTGATGGTTTATTCAGACGCCTGGTCAGCAGCAGTGGCCCGGCTCAACGCCAGCGGTCGGGAGCAACCGGCAGCAATAGCACAAGCGCAATAGAACGCCCGCCATAAAACAATTGTATTCAAGCGCTTGTGTTAAAGCGGCGGCAATAGACGTGGCGCGCTCTTTCTGCGCGATCATCATGCCGGCGTGCACCAAGGCGGCAAGCATCTTCTGACACTGCAGATACGGCGTTGTTTTCCGTATCTGATATCATCTGGGCTATTGCAACCGGTCACCTTACACAATATTAAGCTTTCGAGTACACTGGCGGCAACCGCCATGTCATTTCACCAAGATATCTTATACACCTTTTGACAGGTACCACAACTGCATGGATACACCTTCGGATCCTGTGACCCCAGCCAATACGCTGCCGCCGGACTTCTGGCAAAAGCTTGAAGCGGACCCCTATCGTTTCGGTCTGTATCATGTGCTGCGCTGGCTGGACGCACGCAGTGGCACACGCAAGCCGCTGGGCCGCGATTCGTTGCCCTCGCGCGAACCGGTGCGACTGCGCCAGGAACCGTCCATGGCGTTTGCGCCGTCGACCATTTGTGATGTCAATCGGGATAAAGACGGCCCGCCCGTTGTCTCCATTCTGAGTTATGGTCTGTTCGGCCCCAACGGCCCGCTGCCCTTGCATCTGACCGAATACGTGCGCGAGCGGATCGTGCACCATCGAGACCACACCCTCTCGGCCTTTGCCGACATTTTTCATCATCGCCTGATTGCGCTTTTTTACCGGGCTTGGGCAGATGCGCAAAGTACGGTCAGTCTGGATCGTCCCGAAGAAAATTTCAGTCGTCATGTTGCCAGCCTGATCAATCAGGGACAGGAATCGCTGAAACAACGTGATTCCATCATGGATCACGCCAAGTACTTTTTTGCCGGTCACCTGGTGCGCCAGACGCGCAATCCGGAAGGCATTATCCAGATACTGAAAACGTTCTTCAACATCAATGTCAGCTTAAAGGAGTTCGTGCCGCAATGGATCGAACTGCATCCATCGCAGCAACTGGGCCTCAATGGCAGCATGGGGCTGGGTCAGGACACGATTCTGGGCAGCTCCGTGCGCGATGCACAGCATAAATTCCGCCTGTCGCTGGGCCCGCTTACCCGATCCGAATTTGATCAATTCATGCCTGGCACGCGCAAGGCAAAACAGCTGACCCACTGGCTGCGACATTATGTGGGGATCGAACTGAACTGGGATGCCGAGGTCGTGCTCAAAAAAGAAGACATCAAGGGCATTCGCCTGGGCGAAACTGCACCGCTCGGACTGGGTACCTGGATGGGGTTGCGGCCCGAGGGCGCCGGCGACGCGCGCGATGTCGTTATTGACTACGAATTGCGCGAAAAGCTGTAGATAGATGATTTACCGCCTGCACAACCGCCAGCCATGAAGTGCCGGCGTGGTTGCCGGAGCACAGCGTATGAACACGTCGCGTGTAGGTCCAAAAATCCGGGGGTCAGCAAAAGGCTGTCCGGATCAACGAGCCAACCGGTGTACCAGTGTTGCCAGTCTGCGGAGCACGTGCGCCAAAGGGCCAAGGAACCACTGGCTGGCTGGCGATCGGATTACTGAGCAACCAGGCAATTGGGTAACCTGAGGTTAACCCGGACAAAAAACAGAAAAATAAAAAACAATATCCAAATCAAATCAAAAAGTTAACCCTTATTAATAAGAGTTAACCCTTATAGTCATCTGTTTTACTTTTCCGTAAAATCCATCACTTTCAACAGACAGACACAGGGAACGAGGAATGAGTGGCATAAATCCAATGATCATCACGTTCGCCATATATCTGATTGTCGTACTGGCAGTCGGGTTTATCGCCTACTTTTCAACACGTAATTTTGACGACTATATTCTGGGCGGACGCAGCCTGGGTAGTTTTGTAACAGCGCTATCGGCAGGTGCCTCCGACATGTCGGGCTGGCTGCTCATGGGCCTGCCCGGCGCGATTTATCTGGCCGGCCTGTCCGAAGCCTGGATTGCCATCGGCCTGACCGTCGGCGCCTACTTCAACTGGCTGCTAGTGTCCGGCCGTTTGCGCATGCACACCGAATACAACAACAATGCACTGACGCTTCCCGAATATTTTCATCATCGCTTCGGGGCCGGCAACGTCATCATCAAGATTGCAGCTGCGGCCATCATTCTGTTTTTCTTTACCATCTATTGCGCCTCGGGCATCGTGGCTGGCGCCCGACTGTTCGAGAGCCTTTTCCACGTCGACTACGTTACCGCAATGTGGCTGGGTGCTGGCGCTACCATCATCTATACCTTTATTGGCGGCTTTCTGGCGGTCAGCTGGACTGATACGATCCAGGCTTCGCTGATGTTTTTCGCGCTCATCCTCACGCCAATCATGGTGCTGCTCGGGCTGGGCGATCTGTCTGCTGTCACCGCGACCATTGACCAGGCGGCTGCCGTAGCCGGCAAGAATTACTCCAGCCTGATTTCGGGCACGAGTTTTATTGCAATCGTGAGTGCTGCGGCATGGGGCCTGGGTTACTTCGGCCAGCCGCATATTCTGGCGCGCTTTATGGCAGCCGATTCGGTCAAAAGCCTTAAAGCTGCGCGGCGCATTGGTATGACGTGGATGATTCTGTGTCTGGCTGGCGCGGTCGCTGTAGGTTATTTTGGCATTGCATGGTTCCAGTTGCATCCGGAACAAGCCGGCGAAGTCAACAACAATAGCGAACGTATTTTTATCGAACTGGCCCAGATTCTGTTCAATCCCTGGATTGCAGGTGTGATTCTGTCGGCGATTCTGGCTGCGGTCATGAGCACGCTCAGTTGCCAGTTGCTGGTATGTTCCAGCGCCATAACCGAGGATTTCTACAAAGGCTTCATACGGCCACACGCGAGTCAGAAAGAGCTGGTCTGGACCGGCCGCGTGATGGTACTGATGATCGCGCTGCTCGCCATCTGGATTGCGTCTGACCCCGAGAGCCGGGTACTTGGCCTGGTTTCGTACGCCTGGGCAGGCTTTGGCGCCGCTTTCGGACCGGTCATTATCCTGTCGGTGTTCTGGCGTCGCATGAACGCCGCCGGCGCACTGTCCGGCATGGTGGCCGGCGCGCTGGTAGTCGTATTGTGGAAACAATACAGCGGCAGTGCGCTGTATGAAATCGTACCAGGTTTCATTGCCGGCATGATTGTGATCGTAGCGGTGTCTCTGTTGACCAAAGCGCCCTCGCAGGCCGTGGTAGACAACTTCGACCGCGCAGATCGCGACTTCAAAAACGCGGTATAAACTGCAAGCAGCAATACTGCAGAGCCGGCCACACAGACCGGTTCTGCAGACAACAGTCAAACGCTCCCGTCCCACCCAGGACCGGAGCGTTTTTTTATACGCCCCGTTTTTTGACATAACGGTTGCAATAGGCGGCGCAATAAGGTGCGCTCTGGATGCCAGATGCCAACTGGCGTCATTTTTTTGAAATAGACGTCCAACACGTACGCTTTATACAACATAGTCAATGATTTGCATGAATCCTGTCGGCAGAATACGGGTTAAGACCTACAATCGACAATACCTGAACACTTGCACCCATAAGGGCTCGTCTTGAAAATCCGCCAGTCGCTTCCCCCGCTGAACAGCCTCAAGGCATTCGAAGCCACTGCACGCCTCAAATCCATGGCGCTGGCGGCAAAGGAGCTGCACGTCACGCCATCGGCGGTGAGCCAGCAGATAAAGCAGCTGGAGCACCACTTGGGCCAGCGCGTCATTACCCAATCGCGCAGTGGCATCGTGCTGACCGCTTACGGGCGCGCAGCCCTGCCTAAGTTGTCTCAGGCGTTCGACCTGCTCGCAGGGTCCTTTCACCATCCACGCGATCCATTGCTGGTGCGCATCAGCGTACTGCCTTCATTCGCACGCTTCTGGCTCAACCCACGCCTGCCTGCGTTCTTTCGCCAGCACCCGACTATTCGGCTGGACATAGACAGCTCGCCCAAATTGATTGATTTTACCTTTGACGATCTGGATCTGGCGATCCGGTATGGCAAAGGTAATTATGAGACGCCGCTGTGCGACAGCCTCATGAAAGAGGCCCATCAGGCCGTCTGTACACCGCGCCAATATCCGGCATGGGCGCCGCTGGTCGAGTCCGGCGACTTCGCCCGTCTGCCATTGATAGGCGATAGGGGCATGCTGGGCGGCGATGACCAGGACGTGACCTGGCGGGAGTGGTTGCATGCAAAGGCGCCCGAGTCCACGTTGCCCGACTATCGCATTACCTATACCGATACAGGCCTGTCGATAGACGCCGCGCTTGCCCACCAGGGCATGCTGCTGGGACGATTGGTGCTGCTGGATCCGTTGCTCAAGGAACAGAAACTGGTCGCGCTGGATCCGCTGACATTGCGCTCGGAATTGGGATATTTTTTGCTGGGTCCATCATTGGCCGGTCTATCCGAAGGGGCGCAAAAATTTCGGCAGTGGCTGCTACAGGAAGCCGCAGCATACCAGACACAGCACCATACCCAGTCGCCAGGCTTTTCTGATCGATAACCACACACCAGGCCAGACACCAGCAGAGGCGATGTCCTCCGTCCCTGGCGATGGTGAGCGTCGCGCTCTGAGACAGAAACAGTCGCTGTGCGCTGATGGCACGCCAATTAGAGGACGTTGCCTTTACAGATTAGTGCTGCAAATGCGGCCAATACAATTTGAGCCCTCCTGCCACAAATGCCGTGCCATTATCGTCACTGCGCAAAGACAATCCGGCTTATTGCGATTGTGTTCGCACCGGACAGTGACTACTTGCTTCACCAGCAAGCTCGGCCTGCCCGTCTTGTTTGTCTCGCTGCAACGAATCCGGCTGCTGCGCCCGCACCCCCGAATTGCGCGCATTGGCTACACCGGCAGCAATAATCATGACAATGCCCAGCCATTGCCAGCCGCCCACTTCATGGCCAAACGCGAAATAATCTGCAATTACCGCGACTACCGGATACACATAGGACAGGATTGCAATTTTCCCCACCGGCAACGATTGATATGCTGAGTAGATCAGGATATACATCAGGAAGGTATGAAACACCCCCATGACAACGACACACAGCCATTGCATTGAACTCTGTGGCATCTGGTCAAATGCCATGATCGGCGCCAGGAAAACTAGCCCTACGCCCAACTGACACATCGCCACAACATGAGGTTTGATGCCGGTCAGTTTCTTGGTAACAATGGTCAGGCCTGAATACAGAATGGCGGCAAGCAAGGCAAAGCCGGCACCCTGCAGAAATAGTAGATCCACTTCTACGCCAAGCAGAGCGGGCAACACTATCAGTATCACTCCGCCAAAAGCCAGTATTGCCAGCAATACCTGTTTAAGCGTAATGCGCTCCCCAAACATCAGCGGTCCGGCCAGCAACAGAAAAAACGGCTGCGTATTATAGATCACCGTACCAACCCCGATACCCGCGTGCAGATAGGAAGCGAACAGCGCTGCCCAGTTCAGCACCAGCACCACGCCGCTGACGGCAAGCAATACCCATTGCAATCTTGATACGTGTGCCAACTTCAGATATCCCTTGGCAAAACAAAACAGCAACAGGCACAGCCCGCCAATCAGGCAACGCCAGAATCCGACATTAAAGGGATTCTGCCCCGACCAGACCACGAACAGCCCAATGGTGCCCGACATGGCCATGCCCGCAATCAGTTGAAGCTGACCTAGATTTTCGTTTTTTGTACTCTCTGTCATTGTCTTTTCCTGAACTGCCCTGATTATGCCAAAACTGATGGCGTTGCGACAGGTACCTGATGAAACTGCAGAACCACGCAGACCGGCATAGGTTCGAATCACCGCTAAAAGGTTAAACGCGTCGGCTCTGGCCAGCCAACGTCGGCCTGCCAACCCTGCCACGGCCAACGGCCTTGTGAATGCCTGCAGCCACCAATGGACTGTAATCATTGTGAATAAACGACATCTGGCTGGCAAGCCACTTTTTCTTAATAGCCTTTACTTTTTCTGGTGAACCTGTCTGCTATGGATGTGCACGGCAGGCGTACAGCGCAACGCTGGCAGCGCCTGCGCAATGAAAGTCGGCATGGTCGCCAGCTCGCTCGGCAAGTGAGGAACGCGGTTACGACGCAAGAACATGAGGCAGTTCAGACACCACCGCACAGGACATTCGAACCGATTGCGCGCCCACTCATCGACATATCTTCGCCACCTGCTCCTTGTGTCAGCAGTCCGATCCAGCGGCATCAACTCTGCTGCACATGCGCCAGCGCACGGAAAAGACCACGATGTTCAGGAATAATTAAGATACAATCGCCGAATTATTATCCGTTGTACCCCAACCCTTTACCACAATTGAATTAGGACAACTGAAATGTACCTGGTCGCCATTCTTGCCATATTGATCGCGCTGATCGTACTGGCAACAACCAAACTCAAACTTCACCCGTTTCTGGCTTTGCTGGCAGCGGCATTTATTGGCGGCTTCATGTATCAGGTGCCGCTGCTGGATATTGTCAAACACATCACCACCGGCTTCGGTGGCATCATGGGCAGTATCGGGATTGTGATTGTCCTGGGCACCATCATTGGCGTCATACTGGAGAAAACCGGCGCCGCCATTACCATGGCAGACAGCATCATCAAGCTGTTGGGAAACCGCTTCCCCACACTGACCATGTCGGTCATTGGCTATCTGGTTTCCATCCCCGTGTTTTGTGATTCAGGCTACGTCATTCTCAACTCGCTCAAGGAAGCGATTGCAAAACGCATGAATGTCTCGCTGATCGCCATGAGCGTCGCGCTGGCAACAGGCCTGTATGCGACCCACACCTTTGTGCCGCCAACCCCGGGACCGATTGCCGCCGCCGGCAATCTGGGGCTGGGTGACAACCTGGGTCTGGTCATTCTGGTGGGGCTGGTCGTGGCTGCAGTTACCGCGCTGGCTGGTTTGCTCTGGGCCAATATTTTCCTGAAAAAGGACATTGAACTGGAGGAACCCGTGGCCCCTGTCGGCCCGAATCAGGGCCTGATGAAAACCCGTGAAGAATATGGCGTGCTGCCAAGCACAGCCCAGGCATTCACGCCAATATTTCTGCCGATCATCCTGATCTGCATTGGCTCGGTCGTCGCCTTCCCCAGCAAGCCACTTGGCGACGGCACTGTTGCCAACATTCTGCTGTTCCTTGGCCATCCGGTCGTTGCACTGCTCGCAGGCATGATCTCTGCCATGTTCCTGCTCAAGGGTACAGGCAAACGCCAGCAATTTCATGATTATGTCGCCGAAGGGCTGACCTCTGCCGCACCGATTCTGCTGATCACCGGTGCGGGCGGTGCTTTTGGTGCGATTCTCAAAGTAACACCGCTGGGCGACTATATCGGCACGACCCTGTCGGCCATGGGCATCGGATTATTTATGCCCTTTATCGTATCGGCAGCGCTCAAAACCGCCCAGGGCTCGACCACCGTCGCGCTGGTAACAACCTCTGCGCTAGTTGCGCCGATGCTCGGTCAATTGGGTCTGGATAGTGAAATGGGACGTGTCCTGACAGTAATGGCCATTGGCGCGGGCGGGATGACCGTCTCCCATGCCAACGACAGTTTTTTCTGGGTGGTTACCCAATTTAGCCGTATGCGTGTATCAACCGCTTATTATGCACAGACCATGGCCACGCTGATTCAAGGCGTGGTCGGGATGCTCACGGTTTGGCTGCTCAGCCTGGTGTTGTTGTAAAACAGGGTGCAGGGCTGTATCTATATCACAGCCCTGGAGTACACCAAGATCAATTGGCGTACCGTGCTGCCAGCATTCACGGTGAATAGCAGCAGGACATTTAACCCACCATTGCTGAATGCTGATCGCAATATGTAAGAGAGCCACGACGGCATCATGAACGTCATAAAAATTACAATCATGATGCCGCGCTGATGATTCACTAAGGCTCTGCGTGGATAAACAGCGTGAATCCTCCGCCAGACGCCCACGCAGCCCGCCGTTTACTTCCCTTTTTTAGGTACAGGAAGCCCTAGCCAGTCTTTATAGAAAGACTCAATATCCGGCGAAAAATCGTGAATCACGGGATACCATGGCGTGGGCGCTTCGACATCCAGCATGACGCCACAATCAGGGCAATAGTATTCCCGATAAACCTGCCACTGCGTGTCGGGTGCCATGAGCAATGGATAGACTTCTTCCATTGCTTCAGGCGTGTCGCGCACAAAAATGCTAGCCTCCAGTTTCCAGTTTTTGTCATAGGCACAAAACTCGTGCCCGCACTCACATTTGGTGATCCACTCGCCGGTTTTCGCCGAGCGCACGATATGAAGATGCGGCCCCAGCGGCAGAATGATTTCATCTTTCCATGACATTTTGGACTGCAGAATATCGCGGTACATTTCAAAACGTTCCTTGTCCTTGGGCATCTGCAACATGCGCAAGGTCGTATCCCAATCGAGTTTGCCGTCAACCAGATTGCTGACCTGTTCCTTGGTATAAACTGACATAAATTATCTCCAATATTGTTGTAGCGGGATCGGCTGCCTTAGCGCCGATCCCTGCGATTTACTCTTCCACCAGCACGACCGTCCGAACGTCGGGCATTTCGGAAATGTCATTGCGATACGTGGAGCCAAAGGATGGAACACCCAGCTCGGATTCAGGCAACGACCAATCGGCTGGCAAATCCCAGAAGGACTTGAATTCGTTGGTGAATTTTTCACTCAGACCGAAGCTGGTTGAGTACATATGACGTACCGGCAATGACGCATCCTTGGCGATAATCCGTTCGCGCTCCTGTTTCATCCAGTCGCGTACAGGAACGGCGCGTTTCAGGCGTGCCTTGCGGATCTGCCTGCGTCGTTCTTCGGTTTTGCTATCGTCAATCGTCCAGACGCCATCGGCATCTTTTGCAATAACCGCACCATAGACACGCTCGGCGTATTCAGGCAGAACGAAACGGCAGTTGAGGTCCCGGGCAATCGCCTGAGGATCCCGATCCAGCGGATCACCAAAACCTGGGCCTCCACGAATGTAATTGAGGTACAAATCGTGGTCATCAAATACGGTTTCGGTTGTCATGCATTGCTTGTCGCGCTTGACTACCGCGCCTGTGCCCAGATGTTTCTCGTAATCAGGGCGGTTCGGGTTGGCATCGGCCCCCAGCGGCAAGGACTCGCGATTGGCAATGCGATCTTTCAGCCCGGTGTGGTGGGCTTCAAAGCGATAGCCGGTCGCCGCAGGATAACCGCCCATCATTCCCCAGTCACTATTCATGTAGCCATTGCCCGAGAAGAACATGGTCCAGTCCTTCGCGTGCCATACCATGCGCAAGGTTTCCAGACCGCAACCACCGCGATACTTGCCATAGCCACCTGAGTTGCATTTGACCGTGCGGCCCATGAACAGCAAAGGCTCGGCCATTTCCCAGATTTCGATATCTCCCATGTCGCCTTCGGGGTTCCATACGGCGGCAGCATGATTTAAGCCATCCTTGACCGCGCAGGCGCCGGTGCCGGTGGCCGCCGTTTCAAAGCTGTTGACTGCGTGAATTTCACCATCCTGGTTGATACCACCGCCCTGCAGCCAGTTACTGGTGTTGCCGTTACCAGCATTGACCTCTTCCAGATAACCACGGCTGAAATAGGATTGGCTCATGGCACGCCACATGCCGGTCCAGGCAGAAACAAGATAGTGCCAGGCATCGGCATGTGCTGTACGACGGTCGTCCGGATTCATCCATGTTCCCTTGGGAATATGGAACTCGGTTGCGTAATAAGCGCCGTCATTGATACGTTGCGTTGGCACCAGCGTCTGGGTCAGCATCACCCAGATACCGCTGGTGAAAGCGACCTGATTGGCGTTGAAACTGTGCCAGCACCAGCGACTGCCCCCTTCGAAGTTCATGCGCCACGAAGCATCCGGCCTGATGGTCAGCTCTGTGGGTGCGTGCATGATCGTATTCATTTTGGCGTAGGAAGACGTCAGGTTGACATCTTCATGGTCGTACGGCACGTCAACAAAGGCTACCTTGCGATAGACGCCCGGAATGGTCATATCCTTGAGCCGTTGCCGCAAGCCACGACGCCCTTCTTCGATGATTTCGTAAGCAAAATGTTCAAACGCCTCTACACCTTCGCTTTCGATCACCTCTTCTACCAACGCCCGGATCATATGGCAACCGGCGATACGGGTACGCTCATCCAGAATCAGGTACTTCGGTGTACGTACGGAGCGCTGGCTTTCATGCAGCCAGTCACGCAGAGGCTGATCATTGACACCCGTCTTGCGGCAGGTCGTCATATAGCCGTCGCCGAAACGCTGTGTCTGACCAGTGGACATGGAGCCCGGGCTGATGGAGCCCGTATCGATAACGTGAGTCACCCCACCGACCCATCCCACCAGCCGGTCTGCCCAGAAAATGGGAACAATGGTCGCAATATCGCAAGGGTGAACATTGCCGATGGTGCAGTCGTTGTTGGTGAACATATCACCCGGGTTGATGCCTGGGTTGGCTTCCCAGTCGTTCTCGATCATGTATTTGATCGCCGCACCCATGGTACCCACGTGGATAATGATCCCGGTCGAGGTCAGGATACAATCGCCTGCTGCGTTATACAGCGTAAAACACAGCTCGCCTTCCTGCTCCACGATCGGAGAGGCCGCGATTTTTTTCGCGGTTTCGCGAGCATGAACCAGACCGCCGCGCAACCGGGAGAACATTTTCTCATAGCGGATCGGATCCTTTTCCTTGAAGGTCAGCGTGCTCAGGCCGTTGTAGTACCCTGTCTCGCGGGTTTTCGACAGAATCTCGTTACGATGTTCGCGCAGCGTCTTGCCGTTGCCCAGCAACTCCCCCGGACCGAACACGTTCTTCGTCATCATATTATTCATATGTGTCTCCTGCTTTCTATTTGACTTCTTTCAGATGGAACAAGCGGTGTGTATCGAGCCTGGTTTCGAACCCTTTGGGCACCACGAAGGTTGTGGAGTCAGATTCGATCACAGCAGGACCGACGATACGGTTTCCAGCCTGCAGTTTTTCCATGGACCAGACATCAGCCTGCTGCCATTCCTTGCGACGGTAGAATGGACGCTTGCCAAGCAACGCGTCTTTTGGTGGCGTCTCTCCGACCAGTTCCTCTTCTGGCAGTTCGGGTTTTTTGGAAACCACACTACCTCGCATGATGGCGCTGGTGACACCGAACCCGAGCTCAGGAGAACTGGCAGACGTGGCATACACACGGGCATAGGTTTCATCGAAAGCGGCAACCAGTTTTTCCCAATCAGTCACCGTGGCAGCGGCACTGATGGGAGAGTCGATTTCCAGGTCATTCAACTGGCCAAGATACTGCATGCTGTAGCCTGGGCGCAGCATGACATCTTCACGCTTGAAGCCATTGATGATGAATTCTTCGATCACCTTCTCTGCGAGCTCGGCCCACGCTTCGGTCAGGGTTTTGCCTGCTGCAATCTTGACCTCGTCTGCGGCGGTAGGCGGCACCGCAATGTCGACACTCTTGTCATACCGATATTCATACTCGGCGCAAGCGCAACCGAAAGCCGAGAAACCGGCTGCCCATGCAGGCACGATGACGTCTCCAAAGCCCAGGCCCTCGGTATAGCCGTAGGTGTGGACCGGGCCGGCGCCGCCATAGGAGAAGCAGACGAAATCGGCCGGGTTGTATCCCTTGGCACTGATAATGGAACGCGTATATTCACGCAGTTGCAGGTCAAGCAGTTCGATCACGCCGGATGCGGCATCCTCGACCGACAGGCCCAGCGGGTCGGCGATCTGTTCCTTCAGGCAGCGGCGTGCACGATCGACGTCCAGCTTAATCGCGCCGCCCAGGAAATTGTCGGTGTTCAGGTAGCCCAGGATCACGTGACAGTCAGTTACCGAGACGGTATCAAGACCGCTTTCAGGCCAACACATGCCGACGCGATAGCCCGCGCTGTCGGGGCCAAGCTTGATCGCGCCGCTGTAAGGATCGATGCGAACAAAACTGCCGGCGCCTGCCCCTACCGAGTCCATGGCGACCAGGGGCAACGACAGCACCAGCCGGGCCATGTCGGGATCGGACTTGATGGCAAAATTGCCTTTGGTGATAAGCGCCATGTCGAAGCTGGTGCCACCGATGTCACTGCAGGCAATATTCTCATAGCCAAGCAGTTCGCCCAGATATTTCGAGCCGATCACCCCCCCGATGGGGCCGGACACGATGGTGCGGGCCAGTTCCTTGGCTCGCCAGCCGATGGTTCCGCCGTGCGTAGCCATCACGCGCAGATCGAACTTGCCGCCGTGTTTCTTGAAGCGGTCACTGACGCGTTTGAGCGTGGCGCGCGACGGCTCTGCCGCATAGGCTTCAAGCACGGTCGTGTTGGTCCGATGACTCTCCTTTCGGGAAGGATAGTAGTCGATCGTTGCAAAGACAGGAATATCGCTGCCGATTTTTTTGAGCTCTTCCAGGCATATGTCGCGGGCGCGCTGCTCGTTCTGCCCATTTTTGTGGGACTGCAGCAGGCTGATAACGATGGCCTTGGCGCCACTGTTGACCAGCTCGCGCGTGACGGAGCGCACTTCGTCTTCGTTCAGTGGAATAACGATTTTTCCCTGCACATCGGTTCTTTCCGTCACCCCGCGCGTGCGCGATAGCGGCACCAGCGGCTCGTCGTAGCGGTGGGTATTCAGGTGGATGCGGTCTTCCAGCGCATAGCCAAGATAGCTCTGCAGTGCGCGACCCATTGAATGAATATCCTCGAATCCCTTGTTGCACATCAGGCCGACATCAAGCCCCTTGCGCATGACGACGCGATTGAGCATGGCCGTTCCCGAATACACGCAAGTGAGCAGTTCAGGATAGACATCTTCGACGCTGCGCCCCCATGGCGCCAGCGCGTCTTGCGATGATTCATAAATCGCCTGGGATTCGTCGCCGGGATTACTTTGGGCCTTGCCCACCACGAACCTGCCATCGCTGCTGACGAAGAAGGTGTCGGTCATCGTGCCGCCGGCATCGATACCCATTACCTGAACGGGCATTGATTCAGTTTGCATATTTTATCTCCGAATAATTATTTACCGCGCGTCCTGATGAAGGCACTACTGGTGCGGGTATCAGGACGGCTGCACGACAGATCTGACTGTCGCGCGTCTTTAAATAGCAAATTCCGGGCCAACTTTTTTCTTCAATTTCCAATGCATTGATTTTTCGGATAAAAATTTCAATAAATCCAACAGCATTCGTATTTCTACCAATAAATTTGACACCCGCAGACCGTTCGAAAACTGTACGAAATATTGATCGGCGTATGAAATTCGTTCGCATCCCAATGCGAGAATAGAGAGGGGAAACGGCACGCGAAAAAAAAGTATCCGCCTTGTCGCAAATGCACAATCTTTCGGCTTTTCCTATATTGCAAAGGCCAGGCTTGCACCGTTATAGTTGCAGACAATCTCAACATGTCACGAGTGCGAGGTCAGGTGGAATTTACCCACCCGGCACCCTATTGCCCTCATGAAAGGAAGCGCTATCAGACACGCCGCAGCAAGGACAGACGGCGGCACCAAAATGCAGCTGGAGACACTGATGATCAGCAACGAAACAATACAAAGGCTATCGGATCCCAAAAAGGATGATCTTGTCATGTCTGCCTGGGAGCGTATCGTTCACGGCAGCCCCTGCGAGCCAGGTGCCCTGCGGCGCGTTGTTACCGACTCATGGCAACGTTGCCTGCACGCACATATCGATCCCTTTCAGTCGGCACCGGCACCCACACTGGATAGTAGGTCCTTTCGTCAACTGCAGGATCAACATACCGAATTGCTCAAGGCCTGCCACCCAGTCATGCAAATGGCGAAGGACTGTCTTGCAGACACCGGCGCCATCATGATCGTCACGGACCCGCAAGGGGTCATTCTATCCATCGAAGGCGACAGTCGTACGATCAGCGAAGCAGAAAACATATCGCTGATTTCCGGTCACAGCTGGAACGAACTGGTCTCCGGCACCAATGCTATTGGCACGGCCCTGGTGACAGGTCTTCCGGTGCAGATTCATGCAGCCGAACATTTCTGTCATTCAGTGAAGGACTGGACCTGTACTGCAGCCGTCATCCGCGATACAGTCGACAGGCGAATACTTGGCGCGGTCAACATTTCCGGGCGGAAGAAAACCTATACGCCCAACACGCTGGCATTCATTGCAACCGCTGCCAGCAGAGTCGAGAATCTCCGGGCAGCAAGCGAACTACGCCTCCGCTATCAGTTACTCGACCAATGCATGGACAAGTTTTCCGCTAGCCAGGATGGAATTGTTCTCGTGGACAGATTTGGACGTCCCTTCAAAATGAATCATCACGCCAAAGCGGCACTTCATGACAGGAAAATACCGATGGATGGCGACAGCCTGGCGGCCATCCCGTCACTGAATCTGGAACCACCGGGCCACAGCACTGACACATCGCCGCCATGGTGGCTGAGCCCCAATTGGATTGAAACCGTCGTTATCCAGGGGACCCGGGTCGGAAGCATACTTACCATTCCTTGCCGCAGCACTAAACCGTCAGCCATTAGAGGAAAAGTAAATGAACTGTCTCCTCAACCATTTGCTCACCCGGAACCCAGGTGCCGCCCGGCTGCGTTCTCACGCATTATCGGCAACGCGCCGCCGCTACTGGCGGCAATCGACAAAGCCCGACAACTGGCTACCGTGAACGTCCCGGTTCTGGTGCTGGGGGAAACCGGGGTAGGCAAGGAAAATATCGTCCGCGCCATGCATCAGTTCGCCCAGGACGGGGACACATCCAAAGAAGCAACAAGCTCGGGCACGATACCGCCCCGTCCTTTTGTCGCCATCAATTGCGGGGCTTTGTCTCCCGACCTGCTGGCAAGCGAATTGTTCGGCTTTACAGATGGGGCGTTCACCGGGGCTCGCAAAGGAGGAATGACAGGCAAGGTGGAAGCAGCACACGGAGGCACGTTATTTCTGGATGAGATCGGCGAAATGCCATTGGCACTGCAACCGCATTTATTGCGCGTGCTTGAGGAAGGAGAAATCTACCGTATCGGAGAAACACGCCCCCGAAAAGTCGATTTCAAACTGATTTCGGCAACACATCGCGACCTGCAGCGTGAAGTGGCCGAAGGGCGCTTTCGTGAGGATTTATACTACCGTATCTCCGTCACAACCATACGGGCACCTGCGTTGCGCGAAATGGCCGGGGATATCCCATTGCTGGTACAACATCTGTTGCACCGCTTTGCCGAGCGCTATGGCGCCGGCGCAAAAACCATTTCGGATGATGCCTTGGCCTTACTGCGCCGGTATCACTGGCCCGGGAATATTCGGGAGCTGCGCAATACGATCGAAAGCATGTATCTCACCTCGGCCACCGCCGAGTTGCAGCTCAGCGACTTGCCCTCGCGCCTGCTACCCGACCTCAGCCGCAACGCTGACGCGGCAACCCGGCAATCGCCTTTCCTGTCGGGAAAGCTGCAAGCCGGCGAGTCGCAAGTGATTCAACAAACCCTTCTGTCCTGTCAGGGAAACCTCACACTCATGGCACGCGAGCTCGGCATCGCGAAAAGCACCTTGTATGCAAAAATAAATAAACTCGGGCTGATTGATCAGTTGAAAAAAATAAGACAAGGCCGCCATGCGTCATGACCGACTCAGGAAAAAGCCATTTTTCTCGAATGCTTTAATCATCAACACAATCAGGCGCCCAGAGACTACATATCCAGGCGCCTACCGTTGCGCTACGGGTCCGACATGCTGTTTTAGCATCCTGATCCGCTTTGCGCACCAACCTACGGCTTATCCTGCTGCAGCAGCGCTTTCGCATAGGCACTGAAATCCCCCGGCCCTTCGCTGGCCGGATAAGGCATCCTGCCCCGTACCGGATGACCCGGATCGTTGTAGCCGGGCGTGGAAGCATGCCCCGGGGTGACCAGTGCATCAACCAGCGCCTCATCTTCGTCGGTCAACCGGTATTGCAGCGCCTTCAGATAGGCCTGCCATTGCTCGAAAGTCCGCGGTCCGACAATGGCCGAGGTCACAAACTGATTGTTCAATACCCATGCCAACGCAAAATCGGCAGCGGATATGCCTTGCGCCTCGGCATGCGCCTTGATTCTCTGCGCCACCTGCAGCGACTCCGGACGAAACTCCGTTTGCTGAATACGCTTGTCACCACGGCCTGCCCTGGAATCTGGCGGAGCAGGCGTATCTGCCACATATTTGCCTGTCAATACACCGCGCGCCAGTGGGCTGTAAGAAATCACACCGATGCCATAGTTTGCTGCAGCAGGTAACTGCTCTACTTCTGCATTGCGTGATACCAGGTTGTATAGCGGCTGACTGGCCACAGGGCGGTCAATGCCCAGCTCATCAGCCAACCGGACGGTGTCGGCAATTTTCCAGCCCCGAAAATTCGATACGCCGAAATAACGCAGCTTGCCCTGGCGGATCAGATCGGCAATGGCGCGAATTGCCTCGCCCAGCGGCTCGCCCGGAATTTCGCGATGCATGTACAGGACATCGATATAGTCGGTGCCCAGCCGTTTCAGGCTCGCCTCTACCGACTGAATAATCCATTTGCGCGAGATGCCCCGCTCATTTGGCCCCTGGCCTGCTGGGTTGCCCAACTTGGTCGCCAACACCCAGAAGTCACGATGCTCCTTAAGGGCACGTCCCACCACTCGCTCGGACTCGCCGCCATTATAGACATCTGCCGTATCAATGGAATTGATACCACGCTCTCTTGCGTCGTGAATAATACGGTGCGCTTGTGCTTCATCCGTTGGTCCGCCAAACATCATTGTCCCTAACGTGAGGGGAGAGATGCTCAATCCACTTTTACCCAGATACCGATATGACATGACATTTCCTCGTGCAATTACGTTTGAAATAAACTGTTTTTACTTTGACCAGGCGGTCAACAGGTGGCCTAGCGCCTCACGGTTAAGCCCGTTCCATATGGCGGCACTCAGCAACAGTCTGGCCTTGCGCGGGCACAACCAGCCACCCATCAGAATACCGTGCTGCTGTAAATCGATTTCAGCCCCCTTATAACCATACACTGCCGAGGTGGTGCTGCCTGCACCCGTACGGCTGCACATGATGACTGGCACCTGCGCTGCCGCCACCACCAACGCATCGCGCAACTGTTCCGACACATGTCCGGATCCGAACCCGGCGATCACGATGCCTGCGTATCCCGCGCCCAATGCATAAGAGACAATATCAGGATTGTCATCAAGACTGTGCTCCAGCAACAGCACTTTTTCGCCGTGTGCAGATGGTGCCGGCAAGCGTGGAGTTTCGGGCGTGTCGCGCAAATAGCGTACCTGCCCTTCCTGCACCACCCCGACAGGTCCAAACACCGGCGAGACAAACGCCTCAACATGGGTGGTGTGCATTTTGCGCACGCGCCGCGCCTCGTGAATATCATCATTCATAACCACCAGCACCCCGCGACCGCAACTATTCTGGTCGACAGCGACCTGTACCGCGGCCAGCAGGTTGGCGCTGCCATCGGCGCCGGGCATTTGCGGGTTGCGCATGGCCCCCATCAGCACCAGTGGCTGGCGTCGGTCCCAGAATAAATCCAGCAAAAACGCCGATTCTTCCAGTGTGTCGGTGCCCTGGGTAATGACCACACCTTGCGCACCCTGGTCAATCTGCTGGCCGGCCCACGCCAGGGTATCGAACAGATGCTGGAAACGGATGGAACCACTGGCGATTCTGGCCAACGTATGCAAATTTAGCGTGGCTACCTGCGCCAATCCTGGCACAGACTGGGCCAGCTCCTCTGCGCCAAGGTTCGAACTCACCCCTTGACTACCCGGCGTGCCGGTCATGCTGATCGTGCCCCCCAGGGCTCCAATGGAAATCATGGGTTTGCTGTTGGTGTTGCTCATGCTCATTCTTTTGAGAAAAGGTCTGGCGGTAAATTTATGCGGATTTGTCTACCGGTCAATTCGGTAACTGAAAGTCTGGTGCAGCACCAAACGTTGCCGGCAGCGTTCGGCCTCAAATATTCATGCCTGGAAAAAATGCCCGGTAGATTGCTGGCGCTCCTGACTTCATCCGTTCGATTATCACACAATAATAGATAAAAAAATCGCCAGCACCGGCCAAGCCGATCTGACGATGGTACTTTAAAGTAGCGTGTTGACAGAACCGAAACGGCCCAGTTCGTTGCGCACATTGGTCTGCTGCCTGTACTGCGTATTGGCCAACAGATTGCTCAGCGTATGAGCCAGCGCATTGGCATGCATCACGCCCAACCGCTTATCGCTTAGCCCAGGTCAACACAAAAACTGTTGCCTGGGCTTGCGTGCCCTACTGCTGACTGGCGACCAGCTGTGCGATTGCCTTGCCCATCTCCGAGGTGCCTGCCTGCCCACCAAGATCAGGTGTTTTGGGCCCATTGAGCAGTGTTGCTTCCACTGCCTGCATGATGCTGTCTGCCGCTTTTTGCGCGTCCGGGTTGTCCACCGCAAAAAACTCCAGCATCATCGCGCCGGACCAGATCATAGCCACCGGATTGGCAATGTTTTTGCCAAAAATATCCGGCGCAGAACCGTGCACTGGCTCGAACAGCGACGGGAAATCACGTTCCGGATTCAGGTTTGCCGATGGCGCAATGCCGATGGTGCCCGTGCATGCCGGTCCCAGGTCGGACAAAATATCACCAAACAAGTTGGAGGCAACCACCACATCAAAGCGATCGGGTTGCAGAACAAAGCGGGCGCTCAGGATATCAATATGCTGTTTGTCCCATTTCACGTCCGGATACTGCTTGGCCATTTCCACGACGCGCTCGTCCCAGTATGGCATGCTGATTGAAATGCCATTGGACTTGGTGGCTGCAGTCAGCGTCTTGCGCTCCCGCTTGCTGGCCAGTTCAAAGCCGTATTTCAGAATGCGGTCCACGCCCTTGCGGGTAAAGACCGACTCCTGCAGCACCACTTCCCTATCGGTGCCTTCAAAAATCCTGCCGCCTACTGAAGAGTATTCACCTTCGGTGTTCTCGCGCACGACCAGAAAATCAATATCGCCCGGTTTGCGATTGGCCAGCGGACATGGCACGCCCGGCATCAGGCGCACAGGGCGCAAATTCACATATTGATCAAATTCGCGACGGAATTTAAGCAAAGAACCCCACAGGGAAATATGATCGGGCACTTTGTCGGGCCAGCCGACTGCACCGAAATAAATCGCATCGAAGGATTTGAGCGTTTCGAACCAGTCATCAGGCATCATCTGCCCATGCTTTTCATAGTAGTCGCAACTGGCCCATTCAAATTCGGTAACAGCAAGATTCAGGCCGAATTTTTCGTTCACGGTCTGCAAAACCCGCAGCCCCTCGGGCATGACTTCCTTGCCAATACCGTCTCCGGGTATCGCGGCGATTTTAATCTGTTTCTTCATAACGACAAATTCCTGGCGATGCAACGCCTTGATATGTTAAGGATAATGAAGCGATTGCCCCGGGGCAACCGGGGCAGATTGCTACAGCTTTTCGGTTTCACCCGCTGCCGGGCGCCAGGTGAGCGCATACTTCTCGGTAATGCTGACAATACCGTCAAGAATAAGGGCAAACACCGTAAGCACAATGATGCCGGCTACCACCGTGTTGATATCGAAGGTACCCTCGGCTTGCAGGATCAAATAACCTACGCCACTGGCAGAGCCAAGATATTCTCCGACTACCGCTCCAACGAAGGCCAGGCCGACCGAGGCATGCAGACTGGAAAAGACCCAGCTGGTTGCAGAAGGAATATATACATGACGCAGCAACTGACGTCGGTTGGCGCCCAGCATGCGCGCGTTATCCAGCAGCGTCGGGCTCACTTCGCGGATGCCCTGGAAGACATTGAAGAACACGATAAAGAACACCAGCGTAAAGGCCAGTGCGACTTTGGACCCGATACCAAGCCCGAACCATAGCGCAAAGATGGGCGCAAGAATCACCCTGGGCATGGAGTTGAGCGCGGTCAGGAAGGGATCGAGCACCAGGCTTGC
>JBOIGK010000621.1:0-4399 GCA_050742695.1 Advenella sp.
AACTGACCATGTCCAGGCCGTAATCGGAAAACGGCAAGGGGCGCGATTGGCGCTGGCGGGTGACGCTGGGCAGGATAAAGGGAATGGTGGAAATCACTGCATCGGCACGTTTGACTGCATAAGTGGCCGCCTTGGCCGATGCGTCTACGCTGAGCAAGTCCACGTCGGAGCGGCTCAGCTTGCCGGCCTTGAGGAAAAAATCAATGAACGGGGCCTCGAGCGATCCGGCGGTGTACAGCACTTTTTTGCCTTTGAGCTGGGCAGGACCCACGATATCTGAATCGGACGGGACCAGCGCGCCAATATCGGTGCTGGTCATGAACGGTGCGATGGCTTTCAAGGGCATGCCTTTGTCGCGACCGATCATCATCGCTGCCAGTGACGCATGACCCACATCGAAATGATCGCCAGCCCCCAGCATCTGCACGGTACTGACAGAGCCATTGCCGTCTTCCATCCGGACATTGAGCCCTGCCGCCTTGAACCAGCCTTTTTGCATGGCCAGGTGAAACGGCGCCTGTACCGCCCAGGGCGTCCAGTCCAGCCGCACTGCCAAATCCGTCGAGGCTGCTGCGGCAACGGGTAGCCAACCACATAGCACCATTGCCGCGACGCACTGTCGGGCTTTTTTCAACAACGCTTTCATTAATGTACGCTCCTGTCATGTGTTAACACTGGAAAACCGATACATCTGCAATCGCCGCGCGTTCTCTGGCAGTCTTGCGCGCACCTACCGTCCAAACAGTCCTTTGATGCGCCCCCATATCACACTCATCATTAACTTGAACGGGCTGATGTGTGATTGCGGAATATCACTAGCATCCGCATCCGGATTCAGCAATCTGAATTCCACGTTCTTGCCAAAATCGGCAATCATTCGCTTGACGAAATCCTGGACCAGGCCGGAACGCGAAAACTGCGCCAATGGTCCCTGCAAAGAATATGCAAGGGATACGTTGACCCGGCACAGATGCTCATCTTTTTGCACAATCGCATAAGTTACGTCACCCCTGGCTCGCGAATTGCTCAGGGAATCCACACCCTCGCCGCGCAACGTTGCAACACGATCGTTGTCCCGACGCTCCAACGTGGCGTTGCCCTTGAAAGCAGCGGCCATGGGACCGAATTTGACAGCGATCTGGCCTTTGACCCCGTCGCCATCCTGTTCCTGGATCACCGCGCCTGGCAGGCAACTGGCTACCGCGTTCAGATCGGTCATAAACGTCCATACTTGTCTTGCCGGCAATCTCAGGTCAAAGCCGCCTTCAACAGTCGTACCCTTGCCCTCCTTGGCGCCCCCGGTCTTGTCGGTGGCAGGGGCTTGGCCGGCGGTCACGGGCGCAGCATCGTTTACCGGCTTTGTTGCGGCAAACGATTCGAAAGCCTGGAAAACAGGAAATTCTCGCGGCGCATTCTGCCGCAACCGGGCACGCAACTGATCCACCTGCTCGTGCGGCTGTTCCTTCAGCTTGGTCAGCACAGACAGCACCGCCGCCGTAATGCCCTGGTAGCCCGTACAGCGACAAATATTGCCACTCAGTTCAATCCGAACCCGCTCCTGGTCTGCATCGGGCAGCCGCAGCACAATGTCGCGGCTGGTAGCCAGCATGCCTGGCGTACAGAATCCGCATTGCAGGGCATGATATTCATTAAAAGCAACGCGCAACATGCGCATAATCGCATCATCCTCGTAGCCTTCTATGGTGGTTACCTTTTTTCCTTCACAGGCAACCGCAAATGTAATACACGATCGGACCGGCTTGTCATCGACCAGGACAGTGCAAGAACCACAGACCCCATGCTCGCAACTCAGATTGGTGCCGGTCTGACGCAGGTTGTCCCGTAGAAAATCCCCCAGATGGGTGCGAGGCGTCACATCTTGGCTCACTTGCTTGCCATTGACTTGCAGTGCGAGTTCACTCATTTGTCATTCCTTGTTCTCCCAACGCCTGGCGCAGGCTGCGCTCGATAACGGTGCGAAACCATATCCGCTCGGCAGGGTCTTTATTTTGCATATGGGGCGCAATGGCCTGCTCAATCGCCTGCGGGGTCACTGCAGCCATACCGTGCCGGGCCGCGCTGACAGACAGATCCGGTAGCAATTGTGGCGCGCCATCGAGCGCACCGATCACAATGCGGGCCACTGCGGCAGCGCGGTCGAAATAACAGGCGCAACTGGCCTCGGCGAATTCGCCGACCTTGCGCACAAACTTGTAGTATCCCCAGCGCGCATCGGGCGAGGGCAGTGCCACGTGCACCGCCACAATCATTTCCTGCGGCTGCAGGTCCGTGGTATAGGCCGCCTGCATATATCGGGTGGCAGGAACCATGCGAGTGCCTTTGCCTCCGCGAATTTCCAGTTGCGCATCCAGCACGTTGCACACCAACACCCAGTCTGCTGCCGGATCTGCATGAGCCAGGCTGCCGCCTATGGTGCCCCGGTTGCGCACTGCACGATAGGCGATCCTGCCCGCTACGTAGTGCATCATGTGACCGCGCAATGCTTCGTGCGTCCCGTCTTCGATATCCGCATGCGTCACGGCAGCACCAATTCGGATGCTGTTTTTTTGCTTTTCCACGGTGCGCAACGCGGCTACCGCAGAGATATCGACCAGTTTCTGGGGACGCGCCAGCCGCAGGTTAAGCATGGGTCCAAGCGACTGGCTGCCTGCCAGTATTTTGACATTGATATCTTTCACATCAAGCAGCGTAAGCGCCTCGTCTATGCCATCAACACGGGCATAATCAAATTTAGCGGCCTTCATGCAACCTCCTGGACATTTGCCGTAACCGGTCCCTGTCCGCTATCCTGGTGGGCATTCGCAAGACCGGCCTGCGCCATTGCTTGCAGGATGCGCCGGGGTGTCATGGGTGTGCGTGTGACCAGCACGTTCTGTCCTTTTAAAGCGTCATTGATGGCGGACATCAGGACGGCGGGCGGGGCTATCGCGCCGCCCTCTCCCATGCCCTTGGCCCCGAACTCGGTGTTGGGCGACGGCGTCTGTGTATGTTCAATGCGAATATTGGGTACTTCCGGAGCGCCGGGCATCAGATAATCGGCCAGCGTCGAAGCCAGTGGCTGGGCCGAGTCGTCATAGGGCATTTCTTCGTACAATGCAGTGCCAATCCCCTGCGCGGTGCCGCCGATAGTCTGGCCTTCGACAATCAGCGGATTCAGAATCGTGCCGCAATCTTCCACCACCACGTAATCCAGTATTCTGACAATACCGGTCTGCGGGTCCAGCGCAATGACAGCCGCACAGGATGCATACGTAAAGCTGCCAGTATCGACCTTGGGTTTGTAGCCAACGGTAATTTCCAGACCACTTGGGTCCACATCGGCAGGCAGTTTCTGGGGATTGATATACCATGCATCTGCAATATCAGCGACCGTGACATGCCGCTGGCCATGGCGCACCTGCCCGTCGACCAGTTCAACCTCATCCATGGTTACGCCCAGCATATGGCTGCCAATATGCAACAGCCGCGGCAACAAGGCCTTACAGGCCTTGGACACGGCGCCGCCGGACATCACCGCAGAGCGCGATGCATACGTCCCCGTGGAAAACGGGGTACGGCCAGTGTCGCCATGCGTCAGGTTGATTCTGGACACATCAATTCCCAGAATTTCATTTGCGATCTGGGCAAAACTGGTTTCCATGCCCTGCCCGTGCGAATGCACGCCAACGCTCAACTCCAGGCTGCCATCGGCAGAAATGCGCGCCATGGCCTGATCAAAGCCAGGAATCACCGCAGTTCCCCACGCAGCAAACACAGAAGTGCCGTGTGCAGACTGTTCGGTATAGGTCGCCACCCCGATGCCCAGCAAGGGCTCTCCCGCCTTGCGGGACTGCTGGCGCGCTCGCACATCCTGAACGTTGATCATCTCCAATGCACGGCGCAACCCTGCCGGATAATCGCCGCCATCGTAATGTTTGTTGGCCACATTCACATAGGGCATATCTTCGGCACGGACCAGGTTATCCAGGCGCACCTCCCATGGCTCGCGCCCCACTTCCCGCGCAATGGCGTCCATCAATTGTTCGATCGCCAGGCACACACCGGTACGGGCAACTCCACGATAAGGCATGAAGCCAGGCTTATTGGTAGCCACACCGGTGGTAGTGCACCGATAGCCCTGTATCCGATAAGGCCCGGGCAGATTGCCCAGAGCCTGGCCCACTTCCAGTCCTACAGTAAAGGGCCAGACCGAGTACGCACCGGCGTCGACCGTAATTTCGGCTTCCAGCGCCAGAAGACGGCCTGTGTTATCGATATGGCCGGTCAGCGTATACTCGTGCTCGCGGGTATTGGCACCCACGATCAGGTGTTCGCGCCGGTCTTCCATGTAGCGGAACGGTTTTTTATAGGTTTTGGCCAGCCAGGCCACGCAAAGCTC